>NZ_CP059456.1 GCF_022023855.1 Azospirillum brasilense | reverse complement strand
AACGGCTTCAGCCCGCGGTCGGGCAATCCGTGCGGCGATGTCGGCATGGCTGAATGGCTCCGGGGATTCGTTCGATCGGGTAAACCATCATCCAACCGATAACCCTGCGGCGGCAAAGACCCCTGCGGATTAGCCCGCCCCCTCCGTTCGGGGAAGCCGACGCAAAACGGCGGGTGCCGGAGGCCGAAGGCCCCGGCACCCGCCGTTTCGTCTCGCGTGTATGCGTCCTCAGCCGAACCAGCCGGCGACGTTGCCGGTCTGGCCGAGGATGGTGATGCGGTTGCCTCCGCCGACGTCGAGGGTGGTGTTGCCGCCCTCCACCCGCGCCGAGCGGATCACCGCGCCGAGGTCCATGCCGGCGTCGTAGAGCGCCAGACGGTCCACACCCGCCTGGAAGTCCATCACCACCGATCCGCCCGATGCCCGACCGAAGGCGAAGACGTCCGCCCCGGCGCCGCCCCACAGCGTGTCCGCACCGCCGTCGGCGAACAGCACGTCGTTGCCAGCCCCACCGTTCAGCAGGTCGTTGCCCGCCCCGCCGAACAGCGTGTCGTTGCCGTCCTCGCCGAACAGCGTGTCATCGCCGCCGTCGCCGCTGGCCAGGTCGTCGCCCGCGCCGAGACCGATCAGGTCCCGCCCCGCCCCGCCCAGCGCCACGTCGTTGCCCGCGCCGCCGCTGATCGTGTCGTCGCCCGCGTCGCCGATCAGGAAGTCGTTGCCCACCCCGCCGAACAGCAGGTCGTTGCCAGCCCCGCCGGACAGCGTGTCGTCGCCCTCCTCGCCGGTCAGCGTGTCGTCGCCGTCCTCGCCGAACAGGATGTCGCGGCCCGTCCCGCCGAACAGCGCGTCGTTGCCGACGCCGCCGCCGACCAGGTCGTTGCCCTCGCCGCCGAACAGCCAGTCGTCGCCCTCGCCGCCCATCACCACGTCGTCGCCGTCGTCGCCGTACAGCGTGTCGTTGCCGCCGGCGCTGGCGATCGTGTCGTTGCCGCCGCCGCCGTGCAGGATGTCGTCGCCGGCCCCCAGATACATGTACTGCTGGTGGTCGTCGCCGTAGACGATCTGCTCGCCGTCGCCGCCGACCAGCGTGGCGTTGCCGACCACCGCCGCGAATTCGACGTTGTCGAGCTGGATGGTCACCGGACCCGCCGCCGCCGAGGTGTTGAGCACCACCGCGGTCGGCGCCGTGCTGGCGGTGCCGGTGCCGCCCAGCGTGTTGCCGGTCACCTTGGTCTGCACCGCCTGGCCGGCGGTCGCACCCGGCGTGCTGAAGTCGATGGCGCGCACCAGGAGCTGGGCCTGGGCGGAGAGCACCGAGAGGAAGCCCGAACCGCCGCCGGTCAGGTTGCCGCGCGAGGCGGTGCCGGCGTCGGTGCGCGCCTCGATGGCGGCGATCAGGCCGGTCAGCCCGGTCTGCGCCTCCGCGGCGGTCTGCCGCTCGGCGCTGCCGCTGGTGGTGACGGCCACCCCGTTGGAGACGCTGACCGTCAGGGTGGTGACGGTGGACACCGCACCGGTCTGCCGGTCGACCACCTGCTCGCGCACCACTGGCACGTCGGCGAGATCGGCGTTGGCGGTGCTGGTGTCCTCGACCCGCTCCCCGTTGCTGGCCGCGATGGTCACGGTGGTGACGCGCTTGCCGTCGCTGCCGGTGGTGATCGCGCCATTGACGGTGGCGCCGTCCACGGTGGCCGTCGGCGGCGGGGCGACCGGGGCGGGCTTCTCCGCGGTGGCGGTGAGCTTCTGCGTCGCCGCGGTGAAGGGCGGCGAGGCGTTGCCCGCCGGGTCGGTCAGGCCGAGGGTCAGGGTGAGCGTGCCGTCGCCCAGGCCGGAGAGGTCCAGCCCGGTCACCCGCATGGTCGGACCGCTCATCACGCCGGAGCCGGTGACCTGGCCGCCGCCGGCCGAGGTGATCGTCCAGGTGAAGCTGGTCCCGGCCTCGCCGCCGCTGATGGTGAAGGCGGCGCTGGACTGCTCGATGGCGTCGATGCTGTCGTCCTCGAACAGCACGGTCGCGGTCGGGGCGGTGGTGTCGACGGTCAGCGACTGCGTGCCGGGGGCTGAGACGTTGCCCGCCGCGTCGGTGGCGGTGGCCGAGACGGGGTTGGCGCCGTTCGGGTTGAGGCTCAGCGTGCCGGTGACCGGTGTGGCCGTGGCGAGGTCGAGGCTCCAGGCGCCGCCGTTCGTGGCGGTGGTCGTGTAGGTGGCGCCGCCGACGGTGACGGTGACGGTGCTGCCGGCCTCGGCCGAACCGGTGAGGGTCGGGGTCGTGCTGTTGCTCAGCGCCGTGGTGACGGTCGGCGCATCGGGCAGCGTGGTGTCGATGACCAGCGATTGGATGGCCGGCGCCGAGACGTTGCCCGAGGCATCGGTCGCCGTGGCCGAGACGGGGTTGGTGCCGTTCGGGTTGAGGCTGAGCGAACCGGCGGTCGGTGTGGCCGTGGCGAGGTCGACGGACCAGTTCCCGCCGGTTGCCGTGGTGGTGTAGGTGGCGCCGCCGACCGTGACGGTGACGGTGCTGCCGGCTTCGGCCGTGCCGGTGAGGGTCGGCGTGGTGCTGTTGGTCAGCGCCGTGGCGACGGTCGGCGCATCGGGCAGCGTGGTGTCGATGGTCAGCGACTGCGTGCCGGCCGAGGAGGTGTTGCCCGCCGCGTCGGTGGCGGTGGCCGAGACCGGGTTGGCGCCATTGGCGTTGAGGTTCAACGAACCGGTTACCGGCGTCGCGGTGGCGAGGTCGATGGACCAGTTTCCGCCGGTTGCCGTGGTGGTGTAGGTGGCACCGCCCACCGTGACGGTGACGGTGCTGCCGGCCTCGGCCGTGCCGGCCAGGGTTGGCGTCGTGCTGTTGCTCAGCGCCGCACTTGTCACCGCCGGAGCATTGGGCGCCGTGGTGTCGATGGTCAGCGACTGCGTGCCCGGCGTGGAGACGTTGCCCGCAGCATCGGTGGCGGTGGCCGAGATGTGGTTGGCACCGTTCGGGTTGAGGCTGAGCGAGCCGGTGGTCGGCGTCGCCGTGGCGAGGTCGATGGACCAACGCCCACCCGTCGCCGTCGTGGTGTAGGTAGCGCCGCCCACCGTGACGGTGACGGTGCTGCCGGCCTCCGCCGAGCCGGTAAGGGTCGGCGTCGTGCTGTTGCTCAGCGCCGTGGTGACGGTCGGAGCGTCCGGCGCGGTCGTGTCGATGGTCAGCGACTGGGTGCCCGGCGCCGAGACGTTGCCCGCCGTGTCGGTCGCCGTCGCAGAGATCGGGTTGGCGCCGTTGGCGTTGAGGCTCAGCGAGCCGGTGGTCGGCGTCGCCGTGGCGAGGTTGATGGACCAGTTCCCGCCGGTCGCGGTGGTGGTGTAGGTGGCGCCACCCACCGTGACGGTGACGGTGCTGCCGACCTCCGCCGTGCCGGCGAGGGTAGGAGTTGTGCTGTTGCTCAGCGCGGCGCTGGTCACCGCCGGAGCGTTGGGCAGCGTGGTGTCGATGGTCAACGATTGGGTGCCCGCGGATGACGTGTTGCCCGCCGCGTCGGTGGCGGTGGCCGAGACGGCGTTCGTGCCATTGGCGTTGAGGTTCAACGAACCGGTTACCGGCGTCGCGGTGGCAAGGTCGATGGACCAGTTTCCGCCGGTCGCCATGGCGGTGTAGGTCGCCCCACCGACGGTGACGGTGACGATGCTGCCGGCTTCCGCCGTGCCGGTCAGGGTCGGCGTCGTGCTGTTGGTCAGCGGCGCCGAGGTCACCGACGGCGCGGTGGGTGCGGTGGTATCGACAGTCAGCGTCTGCGTCCCCGCCGACGACACGTTGCCGGCGGCATCGCGCGCCGTGACCGAGACGGGGTTGGCACCGTTGGCGTTGAGGCCCAGCGTGCCCGAGGCCGGAGTGGCCGTGGACAGGTCCACGCTCCAGGCGCCGGTTCCCAACGCGGCCGTGGTGTAGGTGGCGCCGCCCACCATGACGGTGACCGTGCTGTTCGCCTCCGCCGTGCCGCCGATCACCGGTGTGGCGTTGTTGCTCAGGGCCGCCGAGGTCACCGAGGGCGCGTTCGGCGCGGTGGTGTCGATGGTCAGCGTCTGCGTCCCCGCCGAGGACACGTTGCCGGCGGCGTCCCGCGCCGTGACAGAAACCGCGTTGGTGCCGTTGGCGTTCAGGCTCAGCGTGCCGGACGCCGGGGTGGCCGAGGACAGGTTCACGCTCCAAGCGCCGGTGCCGGCGGCAGCCGTCGTGGTGTAGGTCGCACCGCCCACGGTGACCGTCACTGTGCTGTTCGCCTCGGCGGTGCCGGAAATGGCCGGGGTCGTGCTGTTGGTCAGCGCCGCCGAGGTCACCGCCGGGGCGTCCGGTGCCGTGGTGTCGATGGTCAGCGTCTGCGTCCCCGCCGAGGACACGTTGCCGGCGGCGTCCCGCGCCGTGACAGAAACCGCGTTGGTGCCGTTGGCGTTCAGGCTCAGCGTGCCGGACGCCGGGGTGGCGCTGGACAGGTTGACGCTCCAGACGCCGGTGCTGGCGGCAGCCGTCGTGGTGTAGGTCGCACCGCCCACGGTGACCGTCACCGTGCTGTTCGCCTCGGCGGTGCCGGAAATGGCCGGGGTCGTGCTGTTGGTCAGCGCCGCCGAGGTCACCGCCGGGGCGTCCGGTGCCGTGGTGTCGATGGTCAGCGTCTGCGTCCCCGCCGAGGACACGTTGCCGGCGGCGTCCCGCGCCGTGACAGAAACCGCGTTGGTGCCGTTGGCGTTCAGGCTCAGCGTGCCGGACGCCGGGGTAGCGCTGGACAGGTTAACGCTCCAGGCACCCGTGCCGGCGGCCGCCGTCGTGGTGTAGGTCGCCCCACCCACCGTGACGGTGACGGTGCTGTTCGCCTCCGCCGTGCCGCTGAGGGTCGGCTTCACCGCTTTGGTCAGGGCCGCGCTGGTCACCGCCGGAGCGTTCGGCGCTGTCGTGTCGATGGTCAGCGTCTGCGTCCCCGCCGACGAGACGTTGCCCGCGGCGTCGGTCGCCGTGACGGACACGGGGTTGGTGCCGTTGGCGTTCAGGCTCAGGGTGCCCGAGGCCGGGGTGGCCGAGGACAGGTTGACGCTCCAGGCCCCGGTTCCCGACGCGGCCGTGGTTGTGTAGGTCGCCCCACCCACCGTGACGGTGACCGTGCTGTTCGCCTCCGCCGTGCCGGTGAGGGTCGGCGTCGTGCTGTTGGTCAGCGCCGCCGAGGTCACCGCCGGAGCGTTCGGCGCCGTCGTGTCGATGGTCAGGGTGAAAGCGGTGGATGCCTGGGAGGTGCTTCCCTCGCGGGTGGCCGTCGCGGTCAGGGTGTGGCTGCCCTGGGCGAGGGTGCTGCCGGTCGGCGTGATGGTCCAGAGCCCGCCGGTTGCGGTCGCGGTGCCGATCGCGGTGGCGCCCCGGTACAGCACCACCGTCGCTCCGGACGCCGCCGAGCCGGTGATGGTCGGGGTCGTGTTGTTGGTGAGGCGGTCGCCGGCCACGCCGCTGTCGGAATCGGCGGCCAGCGCGAGCCCCGACGGAGCGCTCGGCGGCGGCGGACCTTGCAGGTAGACGACCATGCTGCCGGCGCTGTTGCCCAGCATCACGTCGAGTTTGCCGTCGCCGTCGAAGTCCGCCATGGTCGGCCGGGCGTTGTATCCAACGCTTCCGAGGCCGAAGGGATTGGTGCCGACCAGCGTGAAGCTGGGAGCCGCGCTCGTCCCGACGTTCCGGTAGGCGACCGTCTGGCCGCTGCCGTTGCCGATCAGCAGGTCAAGGTCGCCGTCGCTATCGAGATCCACGAAGACCGGTGCCGCATTGCTGCCGACGTGGCTGAGACCGAAGGGGTTGGTGCCGGCCAGCGTGAAGCTGGGGGCCGTGCTCGTCCCGACGTTCCGGTAATAGACCAAGCCGCCGCTGTTACCGACCAGAAGGTCGAGATCGCCGTCGCCGTCGAGATCGGCGAAGGCCGGCGCAGCGTAGTTGCTGCCGTAGGCGAGGCCGAAGGGGTTGGTGCCGACCAGCGCGAAACTGGGAGCCGTGCTCGTTCCGACGTTCCGGTAATAGACAAGGCTGCCGTTGCCGACACCGATCAGGGCGTCGAGGTCGCCATCGCCGTCGAGGTCCGCGAAGGTCGGGTTGGAGTAGTTGCTGACGCTCCCCAGCCCGAAGGGGCCGGTGCCGACCTTCGTGAAGCTCGGCGCGGTCGCCGTGCCCACGTTGCGGTAGAAGGTCAGTTCGCCGAAGTAGGCGCCGGTCACGATGTCCAGGTCGCCATCGCCGTCGAGATCCACCAGGACCGGCGTGGCGGACGAGTTGATCCCGACGATGCCGTGGGGGTTGGTGCCCAGCAGGTTGAAGTTGATGTCGGTCTGGTTGCTCACCGGCTGGGTGGTCAACGTGGCGGTGCCGTTGCCGGCGACGTCGCGCGTCGGCGCTGCCTGCGGCGGGGTGTAGTCCACCGTCACCGTGTCGGTGCGCAGGACGGCGTATTCCAGGGTCAGGGTGACGACCGAGCCGGTGATGGCGACGTTCGTCACGCCCACCGTCGCCCCGCCCGCCTTCACCGTGAAGGCCGACGCGGCGGGCTTGGACGACACATCCAGCGCCTCGGAATAGGTCAGCGTCAGCGTGGCGCCGTTCACCACCGCCGTGGACAGGACCGGCGCCGTGGCATCGATGGTGACGACCAGCGTCTTGGACGGGGCGGAGGTGCCGTCGCTGTTCTTCGTCTTCGCAGTCAGGGTCCGCGCGCCGTCGGCCAGCGCAGTGGCCGGCGTGATGGTCCATAGCCCGTCGCTGCCGGCGGTGGTGGTCCCCAGCGCCGTCGCCCCGTCGTACAGCACCACCGTCAGCCCGGCCAGCGCCGTGCCGGTGATCGTCGGGGTCGCGTCGCCGGTGAGCCGGTCGCCGGCCACGCCGAGATCCGACGCGGGGTCGAGCGCGAGCCCTTCCGGCGCGTCGGGCGGCGGCACCTGCCGCGACAGGATCAGGTTGCCGTCCGCGTTGCCGATGAGCGCGTCGAGATCGCCGTCGCCGTCGATGTCCGCGAAGGCCGGCGTCGCCTTGCTCCCCGCGTTCTCAAGGCCGAAGGGGTTGGTGCCGACCAGCGTGAAGCTGGGGTAATAGCTGTAGCCGACGTTGCGGTAGACGACCGTGTCGCCGTTCGCGTTGCCGACCAGCAGGTCGAGGTCGCCGTCGCCGTCGACATCCACGAAGGTCGGCATGGCGCCGCCGGTCATGCTGCCCAGCCCCAAGGGATTGGTGCCTCCCAGCGTGAAGCTGGGCACCGCCGAAGTGCCGGCGTTCCAATAGAGAACCAGGTTGCCGGCGCCGTTGCCGATCAGGACGTCGAGGTCGCCATCGCCGTCGATGTCCGCGAAGGCGGGTGCTGCGGCGCTGCCGACCCCGCCGAGGCCGAAGGGATTGGTTCCGGCCAGCGTGAAGCTGGGCGCCGTCCGGGTGCCGACGTTGCGGTAGACGACGATGCCGCCGTTCTGGTTGCCGATGAGCGCGTCGAGATCGCCGTCGCCATCGATGTCCGCGAAGCTGGTCGAGGCGTTCGTGCCGACGCGGCCCAGGCCGAAGGGGTTGGTGCCGGCCAGCGTGAAGGTCGGGTTCGTCCGGGTGCCGATGTTGCGGTAATAGAGCGTATCGCCGGCGGCGGTGCCCACCAGCACGTCGAGGTCGCCGTCGCCGTCCAGGTCGGCGACCGCCGGCCGGGCGTTGCTGCCGCTGTCGCCCAGCCCCAGCGGGTTGGTGGAGGGCGGCAGAAAGTTCGGATCGCCCGGCGTGTTGTTGACCACCGCCCGTCCGGTCAGCGCGCCGGCGCTGTTGCCGACGGCGTCCTGGACCGGGTTCGACGAGGGCGGGGTGTAGTCCACCGTCACCGTCTTGTAGCGGGCGACTTCCTTGGCGAGGGTCACGTTGACCGTCGAACCGTAGACGTAAATGTTGCTGATCTCGACCACGACGCCGTTCACCTTCACCGTGAAGGCAGACTTGTCCAAGGCGACGCTGAACATCGCCTCCGAGTAGGTGAGCGTCAGCGTGGTCCCGTTCACCGCCGCCGACACCAGCGTCGGAGCGGACAGGTCGATGGTCACGACCAGCGCGCCGGAGGCGGAGGAGGTGCCGCCGTTCTGGCTGGTCTTGGCGGTCAGCGTGTGGGCGCCGGCGCCCAACGTGCCCGTCGGGGTGATCGTCCACTGCCCACCACTACCCGCCGTCGCGGTCCCGATGGCGGAGGACCCGTCATACAGCACCACGGTCGAGCCGGCGACCGCCGTGCCGGTGATGGCCGGTCGGGTGTTGTTGGTGATGCGGTCGCCCCGCACGCCGCTGTCCGTATCCCAGCCCAGCGTCAGCCCGGTCGGCGGAGCGACGGGGGCCGGGCCGTTCCAGTAGGCGACGATCCTCCCCCCCTGCTCGCCGACGATCGCGTCGAGGTCGCCGTCGCCGTCGAGGTCGACGAAGACCGGCCGGGCGTAGCTGCCGCTGTCGGCGAGGCCGAAGGGGTTGGTGCCGACCAGCGAAAAGTTCGGGTTCGTCCGGCTGCCGATGTTGCGGTAGACGACCGTGTCGCCGGCGTTGGTGCCGATGATGGCGTCGAGATCGCCGTCGCCGTCGATGTCCGCGAAGGTCGGCGAGGACATGTTGATGCTCTCGCTGCCAACCTTTCCGAGGCCGAAGGCGTTGACGCCGACCAGCGAGAAGCTGGGCTCCGTCCGGGTGCCGACGTTGCGGTAGACGTACAGGTCGCCGCTGCCGCTGCCGATGATGGCGTCGAGATCGCCGTCACCATCGATGTCGGCGAAGGTCGGCTTCGCGTAGAATCCGGTGCTGCTGAGGCCGAAGGGATTGGTGCCGGCCAGCACGTAGCTGGGGGTGGTCGCCGTGCCCACGTTCCTGAAATAGAACAGGTAGCCGCGCCCGGTCAGCGGCGAGCCGTTGGTGCTGTTCGCGGAATCGCTGCCGATCAGCAGATCGAGGTCGCCGTCGCCGTCGAGGTCGGCGAAGGTCGGCGACGACCAGCCGCCGACATTGCTTAGGCCGAAGGGGTTCGTGCCGGCCCAGGTGAAGGAAGGCCAGCCGCTCGTCCCGACGTTCCGGTAAAGCGTGATGCCGCCGTTTACGTCGCCGATCAGGGCATCGAGATCGCCGTCGCCGTCGATGTCAACGAACACCGGGGTGGCCTGTCCCGCCACGCCGGAGGGGCCAACTTTTCCGATGCCGAACAGAGCGGTGCCAAGCAGCGTGAAGTTCGGATCGGCCATGGTCGTGTTTCCCCTCGGTTAGGACGGTCAGGATGTGCGAGGGCTCTCCGAGCGGCGGAGGCCACGGTCAGTGTTCAAAGTCTGGAGTTCTCGGGCGCTGGGAACGGGTTCGTTCCGCTTATGCCGCCGGGCTCCTGCGTAACAAGAGCGCAGGCTTCAAAGTAAAACTGGACGGATTACTAGGCAGATGCTTTAAAAAATACGGCTTCATTTCGCTTATTCTCTGATATTTGTAGAGAATTATGCCAAATTCACGACTTTCGGCTGCGTGGCGCACACCAAAAGTGGCGGTTTTGGACGATAGTGAAGAAGCCGCACTAATCACATGGACAAAAGGTGACGTGGATCTGACCGGTTTCTGACCGGCTCGACGGAAGGGGCCGTGACGGCGGCCCCGCAGGCTCATGCCCTTAATAGGGTGGCGCGGCGGGAATCCGGTGGTCCGCCACGATGCGGAGGCGGGCGGCGAGCCGGGCGATGACCGGATCCCAATCGCCGGGGCGTTCCTGCCGGAACAGGCGCATGGTTGGGTACCAGGGCGTGTCGTCTCGGCCGATCAGCCAGCGCCAGCAGGCGTCGAAGCGCGACAGCACCCAGACCGGCTTGCCCAGACCGCCGGCGAGATGGCACACCGACGTGTCGACCGAGATGACGAGATCGAGCTGCGTGATCAGGGCGGCGGTGTCGGCGAAGTCCGTGACGTCGTCCATCCAGTCGGTCAGGTCCATGCCGGGCGGCGGCGTCCCGGCCTGGGCCGCCGGAGCGCCCTTCTGGAGGCTGATCCAGGCGATTCCCGGTACGGAGGCCAGCGGAGCGAGCGCCGCCAGAGGCAAGCTGCGCCGCCCGTCCACCGCGTTGGCGCCGAGGTGCGCGGCATGCGAGTCCCCGGCCCAGACCAGCCCGACCTTCAGTCGGCGCTCTCCGACCCGGTGTTCTCCCGTCAGGCGCTCCCGCCAGCGCGCCTCGTCGGCCGGCGCCGTGCGCAGATAGGGAACGGCGGCCGGGATGGTGTCCAGCGTCGTCCCGAACAGGCGCGGCAGGCTCAGCAGCGCGACCACGGCATCGCAGGGCGGCGGCGGTTCGTCTGACCGGTGGACCGCGGACACGCCGGGCATCAGGGAGACCAGCCGGACCAGCGACGGCTGCACCTGCGCCTCCACCCGCGCGCCGCGCGCGGCCAGCAGCGGGGCGTAGCGGATGAAGTGCAGCGTGTCCCCCTGTCCCTGCTCCGCGGTCAGCAGGATACGTCGGCCCGCCGGGTCGGTGCCGTCCCAGAGTGGAGCGTGATCCGGCGTCCTGGCGCCGCCCATGCGCCAGCGCGCCTCGTAGAGCCGCCAGCCACGCGCCAGATCACCCATCGCCAGCAGGTTCAGCGACAGATTGAAGCGGCCCACCGCTCCACCCGGGTCCAGCCGCGCGGCACGCCGATTGTAATGGGCGGCAATCTCCGGATGCTGCAGCGCGTGCAGGCCAAGCGCCAGATTGATCCAGGGGGTGGCCTCCCCCGGCGCCAGAAGCACGGCGCAACGGCCATGGGCGACCGCCGCGTCGAAGTCGCCCAGCATGGTGGCGACCACGCTGCGCATGGCGTAAGCGTTGGCGTTCTGCGGATCGATCCGGTGCAGCTGGCGGATCAGACGCAGCACCTCCGAAAAACGGCTGAGGCGGAAGGCGGCGCCGGCCAGCGCCCCGATCGCCTCCGGGGACGCCGGATCGAGCGCCAGGGTCCGCTGCAGAATGCCGACTCCCTCTTCCCGCGCCCGGGCATCGCCCCGCACCCGGTCCCCGTCTGTCAGGGCCGTGCCGAAGGCGACCAGCGCCTCCGTGCGGGTCGGGGTCAGCCGGACGGAGCGGAGCATCGCCCTCAGCCGGACCTCGTCGAGCGATTCGGCGCCGGCCAGCCGGGCGAGCCAGTCCCAGCCGGTGGGAAAAGCCGGGTCCACCGCCAGCGCCCGCAAGGCCAGACGCAGCGCCGCCCGCGGACAACCCTGCCCAGCGAACAGGACCGACCGCGCGCAGAGCGCCTGGGTATAATCCGGGCGCAGCGTCAGAGCCCGGGCGTTGACCACCGCCGCCGCGCCATCCTGGCCGAGCGTGCGCAGCCCCTCACCCAGATTCATGTAACCGGCGGCGTGGCCGGGCGCCTGGACGATGGCGCGTCGGTGACGGCGGACCAGGGACAGCGCCCATCGTTTGTCCGCCCATCGTTTGTTCGTGGGTGGGACGGGGATACCGGTCTTCAAATCGGCCGTATGGTTCGCCGGCATGATCTGGTCCACCGCCGGAGGGAGGGGAGCGCTCAATTCGGGTCGAGGACGATGCCGTCGCGCAACGCGTAACCCACCCGCGGGATGGTGGTCACGGCGAGGGGAATGCCGGCGGAAACCTCGACGGTACGGCGCAGGCGGCGGATCGCGGAGTCCAGGATCTGGCGGTCGCTGAATTCCGGATTGTGCCCGAGCGCGGCCAGCAGGTCGTCCCGCGGCGCGGCGTTGGGCGCGTGCAGGGCGAGCGCGGCCAGGAGTCTGGTTTGCTGATCGGCGAGACGCACGACCTGCAGGTCCGGACCGACCAGCAGGTGCGAGCGCTGCTTCAGCAGCCAGACCGGTGCGGCACCCTCGGACGCCGGGGCTTCCACGCTCTTCCCGGCGGCTTCCATGCGGCGACGGCCCTTGACGGCAAGACCGCGGATCGCCGCGATCAGCTCGTGCGTGTCCACGGGCTTGACGAAATAGATGTCAGCCCCAGCCTCGTACCCCGCCACCCGGTCGCTGGTGGTGCCGCGAGCGGTCAGCAGGATGGCCCCGATCCCCAGGGTGGTGACGTGTCCAAGCACCTCCAATCCGCTTTCATCCGGAAGGTTGACGTCGATCACCGCAACGTCCGGTCGTACCGATAAAGAACCTTTGTAGAAACTGAGCGCATCCGCAAAAGCACGGACATGAAAGCCGGCCCCATCGAGACAATCGGCAAGGGCGTCTCGGAAATCTTCGTCGTCTTCCACGAGGAAAACCGAAACGTCATCGGGCTTCATAACCGTCCTTTACGTGACGAGCACCTTGTGGAAGAAAGTGCGGAGGAAAGACGATACTGTCTCTACGGCATTGCTCGCGAAAGGGGCAATAGGAATTAAAGCGAGACTCGGGTCAACAACCGCTCGATGGTGCCGCACCCGGCAACATGGAACGTACCGACGCGACGCAATCCCGATGTGGCACAATTTCGATACGGCATGGCGGCCGGCACAGCAGACGGTATAGAGGGCGGGCCCATGCATCTGGACGGCAACACTCTTTTCGCCATGACCGGAGTGATGATTTTCCTCTCGGCTCTGGTGGCCACGCTTCTCTACAAGCTCAACACCTCGGTGCCCGGTCCGCGGGGCTGGGCGTGGGGCAACATCCTGGTGGGGGTCTTTTTCCTGCTGCGGATGCTTCCCGCCCCGGTGCCGGAGTGGCTGAGCATCGCCGTCGCCAACGGCATTCTCCTGCTGGGCCAGGGCTTCACCTACATGGGAATGCGGCAGTTCGTCGGCCTGCCGCCCCTTCCGGCCGTTCCGTATGTCGCAGCCCTTCTGGTGGGGACGCCGCTGCTCTGGCTGCTCGACGACGGCAACGCACGCGTCGCTCTGGTCAGCACTGGGCTG
Source organism: Azospirillum brasilense (assembly GCF_022023855.1). Classification (NCBI taxonomy): domain Bacteria; kingdom Pseudomonadati; phylum Pseudomonadota; class Alphaproteobacteria; order Rhodospirillales; family Azospirillaceae; genus Azospirillum; species Azospirillum brasilense. Next base: position 6,255 of record NZ_CP059456.1, on the reverse strand, counting down.
CTCGCCTTTTCGGTCGCCACCATCGCCGCTCTGGTCGGACGGTCCGATGGCAGCGTGATCGGCCGGCGGTTGGTGATCGGCCTGTTCGCCGTCAACGCGGTGATGCTGACGTTTCGCATCGCCATGGCTCTGGGCAGTTCGATCAACATGGTGCCGAACAATGGGGGTGGCGGTGGCACCATGGCGCTGGTTCTGTTCGTCTGGAACATCCCCTTCGTCTTCATCGGCTGCGCCGGAATGGTGCTGATGGTTGCCGAGCGGCTGGCCTCGCAGGAGGCCCGGCGCGCCGAAGCCTTGGCCGGCGAGGTGCGGGAACGCGAACGCGTTGCCCGGCTGCTGACGGAGAGCGAGCGGCAATTGAGCGATCTGGTCAGTTCCTCGCCGCTGCCGATCCTCGTGGTGTTTCCGGACAGCCTGACGGTCGCCTTCCTGAACCAGCGGGCCGCGGACCTGCTCGGCCCCATCCAAGGGACCGCCATCGGCGCCCGGCTGCCCGATCTGATCGACCTGGGCACGGTGGGAGAGCCCGAAACCATGCTTCAGGCCCGGAGCCGTCCGCCGGGCGAACCATGGGAGGCTGAAACGTTGGCCCGCCTGCCCGACGGACGGCGGCTGTGGCTGCGCGTGTCCGCCGCCGCGGTGGGATTCGCACGGCGCGAAGCGCTGATCGTCAACCTCAACGACATCTCCGTTCACAAGGACCTGGAACAGAGTCTGGACGCCGCGCGCCAGAAGGCCGAGACGGCCTTGGAGATCCAACGCAACGCCATGGCGGAGCAGCGAAACTTCCTGGCCATGGTGTCGCACGAGTTCCGCAACCCGCTGGCCGTCATCCACGTCGCGGTGGATGATCTGACCGGAGCGGGCGGCGAGTTGGCGGGACGAAGCCTCGATAAGCTGGCGCGCATCCGACGCGCAGCGCAGCGCATGCGCAAGCTGGTCGAGGACTGCCTCGCCGAGGATTGGCTGGAAGCGGCGAGCCTCACGCCGGCCCTGCAGCCGTTGGACACGGCGGACCTGACACGGTCGCTGTGCGCCGATTTGGCTTTGCTGCACCGTCATGCCACCTTTGCCGTCCATCTGCCGAGCGAGCCGGCGACGGTCATGGCTGATCCATCACTTTTGTCGGTGGCTCTGTCGAACCTGATCGACAACGCCGTCAAATATTCCCATCCCTGTGAGGTCACCGTGACCCTGTCGGTGGAGCGCGACACGGTGCAACTGTGCGTCCACAATCCGGGTGCAGCAATTCTGCCGGCCGATCTGGGTCACATCTTCGAAAAGTTTTACCGATCACCCAACGTTGGGCGGCGCGCCGGAGCAGGACTCGGTCTCTATCTTGTCAAACGCATCATAGAGGCTCACGCCGGGCGCATAGAGGTTGACAGCCGCGACGGTGCCGGAACCGCGTTCACCGTGCAGCTGCCCCCAGTCAATCCGGTGCGGGATAAGAGCCTCCCGAACCCACGTCAAACCGCCATGAATGCGACCGTTGCCTCGGTTGAGATGGTCCACTGAGATGGTCCCCGTTTCCCGGACAGATTTGCGGCTTTGCTAAGCTTGGTTCAGGTCCGTGTCATGCCGCCAATCTGATGGGGTCCGGTGTGCCCTGGTAGGCCTCCTCCGGGGTTCTGCCGCCGAGCGCGGAGTGCGGACGGTCCATGTTGTAGTAATGGATCCACCGGCCGATCCCGGCCCTCGCCTCGCTGCCGGTCTCGAAGGCGTGGAGGTAGACGCACTCGTACTTCATCGATCGCCACAGCCGCTCGATGAAGACGTTGTCCATCCACCGGCCGCGCCCGTCCATCGATACCCGGATGCCGGCCGCGGTCAAGAGGCCGGTGAAACGCGGACTGGTGAACTGGCTGCCCTGATCGGTGTTGAAGATGTCCGGTCGGCCGTGCCGCGCCATCGCCTCCTCCACCGCCTCGATGCAGAACTCGACGTCCATGGTGTTCGACAGCCGCCAGCTCAGGACCTTGCGCGTCGCCCAATCCATCACCGCCACCAGGGACAGGAAGCCCCGGCGCATCGGAAGGTAGGTGATGTCAGCGCACCAGACCTGGTTGGGTCGGTCGATGGTCAGGTCGCGCAGCAAGTACGGCCAAATCTTGTGCTCGGGGTGCCGCACCGTCGTCTTCGGACGCTGGTAGACCGCTCGCAGCCCCATCCGCTGTGCAACGACAATTTTGACGTCCTGTTGACGCCAATTACGGTGTCCGGTCGGAGGGTGGGATCAGTCGTATCGTGACAGTGCCGCTCGGCGTTTTGCGGCGCGGACAGCGGAGCGAACAGCGCGATCGGTTTTGGCGATGTCGAACTTTTCGGGATGGAATGCTCGGCCCGCCCATCGCTTCATGTCGGCATGGTCGGGGTGGTTTGGGTCGTGCAAGACGTCGAGGAACTCAGCGTAGCCATGGACACCGCCGACGTCCTCTGGCGGTCGCGAGCGGGCGCCGTCGATGCAGGCGGGGTACTTGCGATCGGCCTCGGGCAAACGCAGGGTTTCGATCTCGATCCGATGGTGCCAATCGTCGCCGAAGTCGTAGAGATAGAGGAACGGCGGCGGGGTGGACAGGAAGTCGAACAGGCGAACGTCCTCCTCCGGCAATGCCCGGCTGTCGTCGTCGAAGGCGTCGGCGTTGAGCATGTCGGGGTCGCCGAAGCGCAAGCCGCCGATCTCGAACTGATGGAGATGGTAGTCGAGCCAGCCGAAGGCGGCCTGAATGATGTGGTGCAACTCGGCCAGCGTGGTTTTGCGCGGCACCAGCAGGCGCCGCCAGATCGGCGGGTCGATGTCCAGGATCGTGATCTTCAGCTGGGCGATGGTCGGCGGCTCATACATGGCCGCCATCATGCCGCCGCGCCGGTCCGGCGACAATTACGCGGTTGTCGCGTCGATTACCCTTCGCCGGCCCTCGGGTCTTGGGCCGCGGCCAGGGCGGAGCGGCGGCGGTAGCTTTCCGTGTTCAGTTCCAGAATGGTGGCGTGGTGCACCAAGCGGTCGATGGCGGCCACGGTCATGGCGGGATCGGGAAAAATCGCGTCCCAGGCGCTGAAGGGTTGATTGCAGGTCAAGATCAAGCTTCGGCGTTCGTAGCGTTCGGCGATCAGCTCGAACAGCACCGAGGTTTCGGCCTGGTCCTTGCGGACGTAGCCGAGGTCGTCGAGGATCAGGCAATCGAAGCGGTCGAGCCGGGCCAGCAGGTTTGGCAGGGCGAGGTCGCGCCGCGCCGCCTGAAGCTTTTGCACGAGATCGGTGGTCCGGGTGAACAGGACACGCCGGCCGCCTTCGATGAGGGCGGTGCCGATGGCGGCGGCGACATGGGTCTTGCCGACGCCGCTGGGGCCGAAGATCAGCAGGTTGGCGCCGCGCTCGATCCAACCGTCGCCCCGGCCGAGCGCCTCGACGTGGGGTTTGCGGATGGTGGGCACGGCGGCGAAGTCGAAGGTGGCCAGCGTCTTGCCGTCGGGCAGATCCGACTCGGCCATGTGGCGGGCGATGCGGCGTTCGGTGCGTTCGGCCAGCTCATGCTCGCACAGGGTGGCCAGGAAGCGCGCGGCCCCCCAGCCCTCTCGGTCGGCCCGTTCGGCGAAACCCGGCCACAGCCGGCCAATGGTCGGCAGGCGCAGGGCGGACAGCATCACGGGCAGTTTGGCGGCATCGATGTCGGTCATGCAGGCTCCGGATCGGGGGTGGCGGTGGCCGGCCGCAGCAGGCGGTCGTATCCGGCGAGATCGGGCGGCGCCACGGTGATCAGTGGCACCGCCGCCGGCTGGGGAGGCGCCACGGCCGTCCGGGCACCCTCGAGATCGGGCAGGCCGCCGCGGTCGAGCACGGCGTCGAGATGCTCGGCCAGGGCCGCCTCGCAGGCGCCGGTGGCCGCCAGATGAAGCAGACCGACGTAGACGCGGCACGCCTGCCGGTCGTCGAGCTGTTCGTCCAGCACCTCCCAGGCCCGGCGGAAGGCCGGTCGGGGAAAGAGTTCGTCGCGGAAAACGGAGCGGCGGAACGCCTGCGGCTTGCGCACCAGGGATGCGGCGAGGTGGCGGTAATCGACGACCCGGTCGCGCAGCTTGCCCTTGGGATGCTTGCGGGCGAGCGTCAGCACCTGGGTCGTGCCCAGCCAACAGAGCAGCCGGTCGTCGTAGAGATGCACCTTAAGCCGGCAGCCGACAAGCCGGGACGGCACGGTGTAGAGCACCTTGCGCACGGAGATGGTGCCGCTACGGGTCACGGTGACGGTGGTGGTGGAGAAATCGGTGGTGCGGTGGCGGGGCAGCGGCTTGAGTTCCGGCAACTCCACCTCCAGCGCCTTTCGGCGGCGGGCGTTCTTGCGGGCGACGGTGTCCTGCAGGAAGGCCTGGTAGGTGGGAATGTCCGGGAAATCGCGCGACCCACGCAGATCGAGGGCGTCGCGCAAGGCTGCTTTCAGATGTCCATGGGCGGCTTCAACGCTGCCGTTCTCATGAGCGACGCCGGCGTTGTTGCGGGTCGGGGTCATGCCGTAATGGCGGCAGAAGGCGGCGTACCCGGCGGCTTCGTCGTCCTCGGCCGTCAGGTTGCGGTAGGCGGCGGACAAGCGGTCGGTGCGATGGGTGTGAGGAACGCCGCCGAGTTGCCACAGCGCTTCCTGAAGCCCTTCGGTCAGGGCGGTGAAGCTCTCGCCGCCCTGACCGAAGGGCTTCAGGAAGCGCTGTGGCAACTCGGCGGCGTTCCTCACACCCATCGCACCGACCGCTTGTCCGCCGCCTACCGCAACCTGACGGCCGAGGACGACGAAGCCGCCGGGTACGCCGCCTTCTGCCGCCATTACGGCATGACCCCGACCCGCAACAACGCCGGCGTCGCTCATGAGAACGGCAGCGTTGAAGCCGCCCATGGACATCTGAAAGCAGCCTTGCGCGACGCCCTCGATCTGCGTGGGTCGCGCGATTTCCCGGACATTCCCACCTACCAGGCCTTCCTGCAGGACACCGTCGCCCGCAAGAACGCCCGCCGCCGAAAGGCGCTGGAGGTGGAGTTGCCGGAACTCAAGCCGCTGCCCCGCCACCGCACCACCGATTTCTCCACCACCACCGTCACCGTGACCCGTAGCGGCACCATCTCCGTGCGCAAGGTGCTCTACACCGTGCCGTCCCGGCTTGTCGGCTGCCGGCTTAAGGTGCATCTCTACGACGACCGGCTGCTCTGTTGGCTGGGCACGACCCAGGTGCTGACGCTCGCCCGCAAGCATCCCAAGGGCAAGCTGCGCGACCGGGTCGTCGATTACCGCCACCTCGCCGCATCCCTGGTGCGCAAGCCGCAGGCGTTCCGCCGCTCCGTTTTCCGCGACGAACTCTTTCCCCGACCGGCCTTCCGCCGGGCCTGGGAGGTGCTGGACGAACAGCTCGACGACCGGCAGGCGTGCCGCGTCTACGTCGGTCTGCTTCATCTGGCGGCCACCGGCGCCTGCGAGGCGGCCCTGGCCGAGCATCTCGACGCCGTGCTCGACCGCGGCGGCCTGCCCGATCTCGAGGGTGCCCGGACGGCCGTGGCGCCTCCCCAGCCGGCGGCGGTGCCACTGATCACCGTGGCGCCGCCCGATCTCGCCGGATACGACCGCCTGCTGCGGCCGGCCACCGCCACCCCCGATCCGGAGCCTGCATGACCGACATCGATGCCGCCAAACTGCCCGTGATGCTGTCCGCCCTGCGCCTGCCGACCATTGGCCGGCTGTGGCCGGGTTTCGCCGAACGGGCCGACCGAGAGGGCTGGGGGGCCGCGCGCTTCCTGGCCACCCTGTGCGAGCATGAGCTGGCCGAACGCACCGAACGCCGCATCGCCCGCCACATGGCCGAGTCGGATCTGCCCGACGGCAAGACGCTGGCCACCTTCGACTTCGCCGCCGTGCCCACCATCCGCAAACCCCACGTCGAGGCGCTCGGCCGGGGCGACGGTTGGATCGAGCGCGGCGCCAACCTGCTGATCTTCGGCCCCAGCGGCGTCGGCAAGACCCATGTCGCCGCCGCCATCGGCACCGCCCTCATCGAAGGCGGCCGGCGTGTCCTGTTCACCCGGACCACCGATCTCGTGCAAAAGCTTCAGGCGGCGCGGCGCGACCTCGCCCTGCCAAACCTGCTGGCCCGGCTCGACCGCTTCGATTGCCTGATCCTCGACGACCTCGGCTACGTCCGCAAGGACCAGGCCGAAACCTCGGTGCTGTTCGAGCTGATCGCCGAACGCTACGAACGCCGAAGCTTGATCTTGACCTG
>NZ_CP059455.1 GCF_022023855.1 Azospirillum brasilense | reverse complement strand
ACACCTCCACACCGCAGGGCAAGTTCGCCCTCCAGGTGCTGGGCGCCGCGGCCGAGCTGGAGCGCGCGCTGATCCGCGAGCGCACCAAGGCCGGCTTACGGGCCGCCAAGGCGCGCGGACGGGTGGGAGGCAATCCCGCCCTCAGGCGCCGCGATCCCGAGGCCATCGCCCAGCTCTCCGCCATCCGCGACCGGCAGTATGTGGCCGACCTCCTGGCCACCATGGACGCGTGGCTGCCCAAGGTGCGTGCCCTGCGCCCGGGGAACTCCTGGGGCAAGGTAGCCAGGGCACTCGGCCGGCTCGGCTCGCCCGACCAGCCCTGGACCGCCGACCGGCTGTCGCGGGCGGTCCACCGCCTTGTCGCGGAAGGCTTGGCCGAGCCGGACCTGATCGCGCCGGCACCGCGCAAGCCGCCCAAGGACGACCTCCTGTTGGTCATCGCCGGCATCAAGGGGGCCGACCCGACCATCAGCCTGCGCACGATCGCCGCGCGCTTGGAGGAGATGCACATCCGCACGCCGCGCCGTGGCACGACTTGGTCGGCGTCTTCGGTCAAAGCGTTGCTCGACCGTGCCGAGCGGTTCGGACTGTTCATTCCGGTGACCGATGGGAAGCGGGCTCGTCGTTCAGGGCCTGACGCGCCAAGCGTCCCAGAAGCTTGATCCGGTCCTTGGCCTCGAGCCGGCGCGAGGCTTGCCAAACCGGACCGCGAAGAATGTCTTCGGCCATCCGCCGGTAGACGGAGGCTGAGCGCAAACCAAAACCGGGAACCCCGGTTTCGGCGAGGGACAAGGGTGCGCGGCCGATCACTCGGTTGGCAAGGTTGCCTTGAACCGGTCCGCGGCGGGCCTCCCGAAACAGGGTGTTCAAAATCCGAAGCAGACGCTGCCGCTCCCGGCGTTGGGCGGCGAGTGCGGCTTTCCTCTCGCGTTCCTGTCGCCGATGGGCGGCGGCTTGCCAATCCAGCAGCGTCTTCCGAGCGATGGCGGCAGCCTCCTCCTGAACGGTCCGAACGGCCGTGAGCGCGGCGGCCTGCGGGCGCGCCGGCCATCGGCTGCTGCGCTCAACCAGCATGCGGCGGCCCACATCGTCCAACTCGGTGTAGAGCATGCCGATGCTCAAAGGACGGGGCGGCAACACATCCTCCAGCCAGGAAAAGCCGTAGCCGCGCTCCGACGCGCTTTCGGTCAGCAGACGGGCTATGGCCGACAACAAGGCCCGGCGCCACCAAACTGGGACCGTCGCCAGCGGATAGGCGGAGGCGCACCGCAGCCGGTCCCGCCATCCGGTGGGCCATGGCGGCTGCACGATCCGGTTGATGAGAGCCCAATCATCCCCATTGGCCATGTTCAAGTGGCAGAGCAACCGGGCCAGATCCTCGACAAGGTCGAGAAAGGCGTGCCGGCTTGAGCGGCCGGCCCAGCAATCGTCGGGTTCGTGGCCGTCGAGGACCGCCGCGAGATGCTCTTCGAACGCTCGCAAGTTTGCCCAGTCATCGAGGGCACACGGTCGCGTCAGCCCGCCGCCTCTGTCCTCGTCGCCGAGAGCCTCGTCGAGGGATCGACCGCAATGCCCGCACAGCAGAATGGCGGAATCAGCGAGCGTCACCCACCGTTGCGGCTGCCAGCCGTCGCAAAAATGACAGCGCTGTTCCAAAGGCAGCCCATGGGTGGCGCACAGCCCCCGGGCGGCGATGGCCCAGTCGCGTCGAAGCCACGCGTCCCGTCCGGCTTGCCGATCATGCCGCAGGCACGCCGGACACCAAGCCACCTCGACCCGTCCGTAAGGCCCCCAGGCCGTCGTGTCGTCCGGAGCCCGTTCCCAACACGCCCAGGGGCGTGGCCATCCACGTCGGGACAGGGCCATGGCCGCCACGGTTTCACGGTCCAGACGGCTCGATGCGGCCAGGAACCGGATGTCCTCCGCGGCGGGAGCCCAATCAATATCGCGTTGATACGCGCCTTCGGAGTGTCGGCTGAACAGAACGGCCGGGGTCAATTCCCAGCCTTCCAAGCCATAGCGACAGGCGATCCGCGCACGCCAGGAGGACAGCAGCTCACCAGCCATCGGACGAGGGGCTATGGGAAAGGTCTGAACCATTCTCATCCCGTGCCCGCCCGTGTGCGGGGCGGCCGGGCCGGGCTTTTCATCGTCATGGCGACGAGCGGCAACACCAGATCGTCGCTGATGAACGACGACAGGTCCAGTTGCTCCCGACCGGACCGGATCGCATCGACCGCCACCGTTTCGATCAAGCGGCAGATCCGCACCGTGACCCCGTCGGTCAGCTCCAAGACGCGTTTGCGCACGGCGGCGTTGTCCAGCTGGGACGCCTTGCGCAACGGCAAGACCGCGGACAGGCTGGCCAGCAGCAACCGAAGCGGTTCTCCATCGCGCCATCGCGGCAAATGGAACGCGTCGAACCGCTCGGCGAGTTGCGGGTCGGTGAGCAGCGCTTGGCGCGCGAGATCGGTCCCGGCGCAGACCAGCGGGATGCGCAAATCGTTGGCCAGGAAGCGGATGGTGTTCAGGAAGATGCGCTGCTGCCGGTAGGTCCCGGCCAGCATGGTGTGCACCTCGTCGATGATCAGCAGGCGCGTGCCCATGGTGCGCAGCAGGTGGCGGCACAGATCGCGGATTTGCTTGGCGGCGGGACGGCTGCCCATCCGTTGCGGCGCTCCCAACGCGGCGAAAAGCTCGCCGTAGAAGTCCGCCTCATCGGGCTCCGGCGGCATCTGGAAGGCCACGACCGGCATGGTCGTCATGCCGGATGTCCGATCGAAGGAGGAGGGGTGCGCCCGCGTGAAGCAGCGGACGATCATAGTCTTGCCCATGCCCGTGTCGCCGTACAGGAGCAGGCAGGGCATGCGGTCGCGCGGCGGATAGCTCATCACGTCGGCAAGCCGGGCCAAGGCGGCGTCGGCGGTCGGGTACTGGATCCAGCGGTCGGCACGCACCCGGGCGATGCGGTCTTCGGCGGGCAAGGTGGCGAGAGCCCGGTAGGTGGGGTGCAGGTGGGCGAAGTCCTCGGTCACGACCAGTCCTCCACGGCGTAGGGCAGCAGAGGAATCGGGGCCGGCCCGACCGCGCCGTCCCCGGCCGGTTCGGGAAGCGTCTGCGGACGATCGGTCGCGATGGGCGGCGGGCACGGCAGGTCCTCGGCGTCCGTAAGATGCGCAACCCGCTGTGCCGCCCGCCGCGCCCGTTTCGTCTGTGCCGCGGCTTCGGCCACCAGGGCGCGTTGGGCTTCCACCGCGTCGAAGATCAGCTGTTCGTCGACCGCGGCCCGACCCTGTTCGCGGAGTCGGCGCTGGGCCTCTCGGTGCTCCCACAGGCTGATGGGAGGCCGGGCGAGATCGCGATAGCGGATCGGCCAATGGGTTCCGTCGGGCGCCTCCAGCCAGATGCGGGACAGGTCGCGCGGATCGAAACGCACGGGCAGGCGCGTCTCCACCCGCCCGGCCCACACGCTCAGCACGTCGTCCCAGTAGTGGATGTTGAACAGGCGGATGCCATCGCGCCGAACCATCCGCTCTTGGCAGGGCAGCAGGTCGACCAGAAAGCCGTCGAGGTCGCAGGGAACCCGCACCGCTTCGGGGCGGCGGGCGAGGGCACCGGTCCAGGCGGCCGACGGTGGCAGGCCGATACCGTCGTGCACGTCCGCGTGATAGGGCCCGACGATCTGGATCGCCAGCCATTTCTCAAGCTCTGCCAGCGTCAGCGCCGCGTGCCGTTCGGGATCGTAGTTGCCACGTTCGGCCACGTTGGCGAAGGTGGTGCCCGGCAGCAGATGAGCCTCCCCCATCATCGTGCCGATCAGCCGTTCGATGTGGCCGCCGTAATGCGGCGTGCGGACCGGGCGGTGGAGAAGGTCAATGCCGTGCTCCTCGGCGCCGCGCTTGAGGGCCTGGGCGCGGAACTCCTTGGCATTATCAAGGTGCAGGGCATCGGGAAGACCGGACACCAGCCAGGGAGCGGTGATGTCGCGCGCCGCCAGCCACGCCTCCTTGGGGGCGACGGCATGGTGAAGAGCCAAGGCCACCGACGCCGACGAGGGGGCCTCCAGCGTCAGGTGAAAACCGGCGACCATGCGGCTGGCGATGTCGATGGCCAGGGTGAGCCAGGGCCTTTGGATGGGAAGGCGGTGCCGGTCATCGACGACGAAGACATCGACCAGTGTGTGGTCGACCTGCACGACCTGCAGCGCCCACTCCGCGGTGTAAGGTGACGTCACGGGCCGGAGACGCGCCGCCGCCTTGCGGTAGCCCTCGCGGTCGGTCATCACCGCTCGGGCGTCCAGCCGGTCGAGACGGGCCTTGATGGCGTCCCAGGAGGGTGGGCGCAGGCTCTGGGCGCGGCAGTCGTGGGCGATGTGGCGGACCAGCGCGCTCACCGATGGCTTCTGGCGCGTCCGCCAGACGTCGCGGATGGCGGCCTCGATAACCGCCTCGATCGGTGCGGGCAGGCGCTTGGTCCCGGAGGGCTGGCCGCGTTGCGGACGGACCAGCGCGCTGGTCACCGGGGCCGCCCGATAGGCGGCGACCAGTTCCCGGACGCGGGTCCTTCCAAGATGGAGCTGCGCGCAAGCCTCCCGCAGGGCGGGCAGGCTCAGGCGATCCAGGGACGCCAAGCGACGCACCACGGGCTCCCGGCGCCGAGCCTCCTCCCATTCCGCGTCCGTGACATCAAGCTTGTCGCGTTTGGCCATGGCCGCCTCTCCGGCCGTAGCGCTGAGGAGGCTCCCGTCACGCGGCGGCTATCCGCTCAACAAAACCGCTGCCGTTTTGTCCGCCCATGAAGCCGGAAAGTTCGGTCCTGAAGCCGGAGTGTCCGCCCATAAGGCCGGAATCCATGCGCAGAAATCCTCATCCCCGAGTCCACCCATAAAGCCGGAGTGACACCGGCTTGGGAGAAGGGAATGGCCCTCATCGGCTACGCGCGCGTCTCGACCGACGAGCAGACCACGGCCGGTCAGCTGGACGCGCTGCGCGCCGCCGGCTGCACGGAGATTTTCGAGGAGAAGGCATCGGGCGCGTCCCGGGCCCGGCCGGAGCTGGCGCGGGCGCTTGCCCGCATCGCCCGCGGCGACACGCTGGTCATCTGGAAACTCGACCGGCTCGGCCGCTCGCTGGCCCACCTGCTGGAGGTGATCGAGGACCTGCGTGGCCGCGGTTGCCACTTCCGCTGCCTGACCAGCCCAATCGACACCGCCAGTCCGCACGGCACGCTGGTGCTGCAGATGCTCGGCGCCGTGGCCGAGTACGAACGGTCCCTGATCCGCGAGCGCACGCGGGCGGGGCTGGCGGCGGCCAAGGCACGCGGCCGGGTCGGCGGCAATCCCAAGCTGAAGCAGGGCGACGCAGCGACCGCGCAGCGCCTCGCCGACCGGCAGCGCCAGATCTACCTGCTGGAGCTGACCCGCACGGCCGAGGAGTGGCTGCCCACCGTGCGGCGCCTCCGGCCGTCCCGCTCGTGGGCGGCGGTGACGCGCGCCGTCAACGCCAAGCTGCCGCCGGGGCGGCACTGGACCGCCGAGCGGTTGCGCCGGGCTGTCCGTGCCTTCGTCGCCGAGGGGCTGGCCGACCGGGCGCTGTTGGACAAGGTGCCATCCGTCCGCGGTGACGAGCGGCTTATGGTGCTGGTCGCCGGCATCGCCCGCGCAAACCCCAAACTGTCGTTGCGGGCCATTGGCACTCAGCTGGAGGCGATGCGGGAGACCACGCCGCGGGGTGGGCGCACCTGGGCGGCGGCCTCGGTCAAGAGCTTGCTGGATCGGGCTCGGGTTCAAGGCCTATTGGACCGTGAGCAGCGAGCGGCGGTGAAATAGCCCACGCATCGGATCATGATCCCGACCGGGAGTGCGTCCGTGCCTTGTTTGTGGTGCGCAGCATCGTGCGACGGCCCCCGTGATCCCGCCGGACTGAGTGAGCAAGACATCGCGCCGACCCGCCAGGTTGCCGCCACGCCAGTGTGATCCGGCCAGACCAGCTTCCGACGAACCGGGCGCGTTTCACCTTGAAGCGGCTCATGGCCGCGTCATTTCCTGAACGACCGTTTGAATTGGAGCGCGCCTTTCGGCGCGGGTGGATGGCAATGCCACCACCGTCACCTCAACCGCCAGACCAGCGGAATGAGAACGGACCCGACGACGACGACGATCACCGAGAGCGGCAGGCCGAGCCGCCAGTAATCACCGAAGCGGTAGCCGCCGGGACCCATGACCAGCGTGTTGCATTGGTGCCCGATCGGGGTAAGGAAGTCACAGGCGGCACCGACGGCCACGGCCATCAGCAGGGGATCGGGATTCATGCCGAGCCTCTGCGCCAGGCTCACCGCTATCGGTGCCATGATCAGTGCCGTCGCCGCGTTGTTGAGGAAAGGCGTCAGTGTCATCGCCGTCACCAGGACGAGCGTGACCACCCCGGCCGGAGGCAAGGCCCCGGCGATCACGGCGAGTCCTTCGGCAACCAGATCCGCCGTGCCCGTGCGGTCGAACGCGTCGCTGATCGGGATCAGACAGGCGAGCAGGACCAGGATCGGCAGTTCGATCGCCTGATAGGCCTCCCGCAAAGTCAGGACACCGAACAGCACGATCAGCACCGCGGCCCCAAAGAAGGCCGCCATCACCGGAATCAGGTCGAGCGCAACCGTCCCCACGGCGAGCGCGAGCAGCACGAGCGGCAGGTACTCCTGGCGCCGCCGCTCCAGCCCTGTCGCCCGGTCGACGAGCGGCAGGCAGCCAAGACCGCGCAAGGTCTCCGGCATGGCGTCCACGCTTCCCGCCAGGACGAGGACGTCGCCGGCCTGGAAGCGGAGATTGCGGAGGCGCGTGGCGATCAGGTCGCCGTGGCGGCTGATGCCGAGAAGGTTCACGCCGTGCCTCTGGCGCAACCCCAACTCCGCCGGCGAGTGGGCGATCAGAGGCGAGTTCGTCATCACGACGGCCTCGACCACGCCGATGTCGCTGGCCGGCAGTCCTTTGGACAACCCCTTGCCGGCCCCTTCGAGACGCAGGCCCGCGTCGCTCATGATCGCCTTCAGAGTGTGTGGGTCGCTTTGCAGGACAAGAATATCGTCGGCGAACAGCGTCCAATGCCCCGCGGGGACGTAGCGCCTTTCCAATTCGCGAATGATGGCGATCACGCTGACGCCACCCTCGCCGAGGGCCTCCAGATCGGCCACCGTTTTCCCAACCAGAGGCGACGTGACCGGCAGGCGCACCTCCGAAAGATAGGGATCGACGTTGAAGGCCGCCGCCGCCGGCTTCGCCCCCTGGCGTCCGCCCGGCAACAGCCGCCAGCCGATCACCAGGAAGGCAAAGCCCATCATCACGATGCCGAGGCCGACCGGCGCGAAATCGAACATGGCGAATGGCGTGCCGGTAAGTTCGGCGCGCACGCGCGAGACGAGGATGTTGGGGGATGTGCCGATCAGCGTCACGAGGCCCCCGATCAGCGATCCGAACGCCATCGGCATAAGGAGCTTGGAGGCCGGGGTGCCGCTGCGCCGGGCGATCTGCATGGCGATCGGCAGAAAGATCGCCAGGGCACCGATGTTCTTCATGAAGGCGGATAGGACGGCGACACTGCCCGTCAGAACCGCCACCTGCATTCCGGTCGTCCGCATGTGGGGCTCCAGATTCCTGACGGCCCGTCCGATCACGCCCGACTTGCCGACCCCTGCACTGACGACGAGCGCCGACGCGACGATCACCACCACCGGATCGCTGAACCCGGCGAAGGCCCGGTCCGGCGGGACAACGCCGCCCGCCATCGCGACGAGAAGTCCGAGCAGCGCCGCCAGATCGTAGCGCAGCCGGTTCCAGACGAACAACGTCACCAGCCCGATGAGGATCGTGACGGCCAGAACCTGATCAAGGGTCAAAGGCGGCCTCGCTTCGCTGGAACCGGTTTCGGGCGACGGCCCCGTCCGCCGGCGGCGCTTGCGATGCAGCCGGTGGCCGTGCCAGGAATGTGACCAAGGGAGATGGTCATGCCACAACAGTCCACGGCGGATTGCGTACCATATAAAGGCGGCGGGCGCGTCACCGTATCGGTTGGGAGCAACGGCGGCATGCCAAGTGTCCATCGAGGCCAGGGCCGATGATCGCCCTTCCGGTTCGGGTAAAAAACGTCACGTCGGTGCGGGACGCTCCCGTGGAAATCTTGCCAACCATTGGACGTCTCGCCAATGCTTCATGGATCGAGAAATAATTCCCAAGAAAGTCGACCGATGCCTCGGAAATACGACGTACGCTTGTTGACTTTCCTAGCGAAGACGCGCTGAATTCTAATATCTCTGCGATGCTGGCTCTTTAACCCGTTTGTCGACGGCTCCCGCCGGCTTGGATACCGACAGCCGATCGATGCGTCGTTCGAATCGCAAGCTGGAAACGCACAATGCCGAGGTCTTGGGGCGCGGGTCCCGTTCGGCGGACTTGAGGGCATGATGACCGCTCCCAACGACCTCACCGGGCAGGACGACGCGCAAACCGGTCCTGGGATAACCACGCCGGTCAAGCGTTCGGGCGGACCGGTCGCCGTCGTCGGGATCGGCGCGTCGGCGGGCGGGTTGAAAGCCATCACCGCCCTGCTGCAGGCCGTCCCGGAGGCGAGCGGGCTTGCCCTTGTCGTCCTTCAGCACCGCACGCCGAACAACGAACGGCTGATGGTCGATCTGCTGGAGAAGGCCACGCCGTTGCCGGTCCGCACGGCCGAAGACGGAATGCCGGTCGAGGCGGACCACATCTACGTCGCCCCGGCGGGCCGCATGCTGTCCATGACACGGGGACGCTTCGCCCTCGGCACGGCGGCGAACGAAGCGGCCGCGCTGCCGATCGACGTCTTCTTCCGGTCCCTGGCCGCCGAATGGGCGCAGGGCGCCATCTGCGTCGTGCTGTCCGGGTCGGGGGCTGACGGCACGACCGGGTTGAAGGCGATCAAGGAGTGCGGCGGTCTGGTCGTCGTCCAGGACCCCGCGACGGCGGCGTTCGAGGGCATGCCGAGCAGCGCGATCGCGACCGGTCTGGCCGATTACGTGCTGCCTCCGGAGCGGATGGCCGAGGCGCTGCTCCGCTACGTCCGCCAGCCCTACGTCCGCGACGGCGGCGGGGACGACGACGATTCCCGATCCGAAATCCCCCAATCCGACGGGGAGGACTTCGACCACATTCTCGAACTGATGCGGGCGCGGAGCCGCCACGACTACCGGGCCTACAAGACGCGCACGCTGGTGCGCCGCATCGAACGGCGCATGGGCATCCACCAGATCGACAGCATGCGCCACTACCGCGAGTTCCTGGGAACCCATCCCGGCGAGGTCGAGCAGCTGTCGCGCGACATCCTGATCAGCGTGACCCGCTTCTTCCGCGATCCGGAAGCCTTCGACGTCCTCAACGAGGTCATTCTCGGCCCGCTGGTGCGAAGCCGCAGCTCCGACCGGCCGATCCGGGTCTGGGTCCCCGGCTGCGCTACCGGCGAGGAGGTCTACTCCATCGCCATGCTTCTGATGGAAGCCTGCGCGGCGGCGAACCGATCCTGCGACGTCAAGGTGTTCGGCACCGACATCGACGTGCACGCGCTGGACGTCGCACGAACCGGCGTCTACCCGGAAACCATCGCGGTCGATGTCTCGGCGGAACGGCTGGCCCGCTTCTTCACCCGCGTCGATGCCGGTTACAAGGTCAACCGGACGCTGCGGGAAACGGTCACCTTCGCCGTTCAGAACATGATCAGCGATCCGCCCTTTTCCAATCTCGACCTGATCAGTTGCCGCAACGTCCTGATCTACATCGACCCGAAGGTCCAGCGGTCGATCCTCGACCTGTTTCATTTCGGCCTGGACGGCGGCGGCGGCCTCTTCCTGGGATCGGCCGAGACCATCGGTCACCGCACCGACCTGTTCGCGCCGCTGTCCAAGAAATGGCGCCTGTACCGCAAGCTCGGCAACGGCCGCCGGTACAGCCCAGCCCTGCCGCGGACCGTCGGCGTGCCGGTGGGGACGATCCCGGTGCCGCCCGTCACGGCGCGGGTCAGCCCGGCCGAGATCACCCGGCACGCGCTGCTGCTCGCCTATGCGCCCGCGGCCGTGCTGATCGACCAGCAGCACCGCATCCTCTACCTGTACGGCCCGACCAGCGATTTCCTCGACCTGCCGACCGGGGAGATGCCGCAGGACCTGATGGCCATGATGCGCGGCGACCTGCGCCTGAAGGTGCGCGGCGCCGTGAAGCGCGCCCTGGAGTCGGGGCAGCGGGTGACCGTCAGCAGGGTCCGGCAGACGCGGGGCGGCGTGCTGTCCCTGCTCACCGTCACCGTGGCCCCGGTCCGCCCGCCGCAGGCGCGGGAGGACCTGCTGCTGGTCACCTTCGTCCGGGACGCGGTGATGGAGCCGGCATCCCCGGCCGGCGGCGGGGGCGCCGACGACCTGCAGGCGTCCGTCGAAGCCTCCGTCGTCGAGCAGCTCGAACACGAGCTGAGGGTGACCCGCGAGGACCTGAGCGCCACCATTCTGGAGTTGGAGGCGTCGAACGAGGCCCTGCGCGTGGCCAACGAGGAGATCCTGTCGATCAACGAGGAGCTGCAATCCTCCAACGAGGAGATGGAAACCTCGAAGGAGGAGCTGCAGTCGCTGAACGAGGAACTCGGCACGCTCAACAGCCAGCTCCACGAGAAGGTCGACGAGCTGGAATCGGCGACCAACGACCTGACCAACCTGCTGACCAGCACCGACATCGCCACGCTGTTCCTGTCGCCCGATCTGCGGATCAAGCGCTTCACGGCCCCGGCGACGCGCCTGTTCTCGCTCATCCCGACGGACATCGGGCGGCCGATCACCGACGTGTCGCGCCATTTCAACGATCCGGAACTGATGGACGATGTCCGCAAGGTCCTCGACACCCTGTCGCCCCTGGAACGCGAGGTGCGGACCGAGAGCGGCAACACGCTGCTGCGCCGGGTCCATCCCTACCGCACGCAGGACAACCGGATCGAGGGGACGGTCATCACCTTCAGCGACGTCACGGCGCTGAAGCGCACCGCCGCCATCCTCGCCGGGCGGGTCCGGCAGCAGAAGCTGGTCGCCGACCTGGGCCGCAAGGCGTTGGGCGACGAGGCCATAGGCGCCCTGCTGCAGGCCGCCTCCAGCCTGATCGCCGAAACGTTCGGCGCCGACAGCGTCGGCATCTTCGTCACCTCGGGGGGTGGCGGGACGTTGCGGATGCTGGAGGGCTGCGGCTGGGACCAGTCCGGGACCGCGCCCCGCGGGGAGGTTCCGGGCGATCCCTCGTCGCACCTCGGCCAGATCCTCCGGTCCGGCCAGCCTTTCGTCGTCGGCGATTTCGCCACCGACCGGCGGGTGTCCGGCGGTCCACCCGCCCCCGGAATCGCCAGCGGCGTCGGCGTCGCCTTCGGCGGCGACGGCACGACGGCGCCGGCCGTCCTGGCGCTGTACAGCCGTCAGCCGAACCGGTTCGACGAAGACGACGTGGAGTTCGTGCAGGCCGTCGCCACCATCCTGGGCCTCGCCATGGAGCGGGCGGCCATCCAGGATACGGTGCGGACCGCCCGCGACTTCGCCGAATCCATCGTCGACACCGTGCGCGAGGCCCTGCTGGTGCTCGACGCCGGCCTGACGGTGGCGGCCGCCAGCCAGGCTTACTACCGCATGTTCGCCACCACGCCGGAGGCGACGCTGGGGCATCCGATGGGTGCGTTGGCCGACGGGCTGTTCCGGGACGCCGCGCTGGAAAGACGCCTGAAGGCGATGATCGCCGACGGCTCCACCATCGAGGCGCTGGAGATCACCGCCGGACACGACACCGAGGGGCCGCGCGCGCTGGAGATCAACGCCCGCCCGCTGAGCCGTTCGGAGCGCCCGCTCATCCTGCTGGGCATCGAGGACGTGACCGGACGCAACCGCGCCCGGCAGGCGCTGGACGCCGCCAAGGCGGTGGCGGAGCAGGCGAGCGCCGGCAAGACCCGTTTCCTGGCCGCCGCCAGCCACGACCTGCGCCAGCCCGTGCAGGCCGCGGTGCTGTTCCACCACCTGCTGTCCGGCCAGGATCTCCCGCCGGCCTCGGCGCGGCTGCTGACCAGCCTGGGCAACACCCTGACCGCCCTTCACCTGATGCTGGAGGAGATCCTGCACGTGTCGCGTCTGGACGCCGGCGTGGTCGACGTCCAGGCGAAGCCGTTCCGGCTGCGCACGCTGATCGGCCGCCTGGTCGAGGAGTTCGGGCCGCTCGCCGACGCCGCGGGACTGACGCTGCGTTCGGTCGACACCGGCGTCACCGTCCGCAGCGACCCGAAGCTGCTGGGCCGCATCCTCCAGAACCTCCTCGCCAACGCCGTGAAGTACACGGACCGCGGGCGCATCCTCATCGGATGCCGCCGTGCCGGCGGCGCGGTGCGCGTCCAGGTCTGGGACACCGGGCGGGGAATCCCCGAAGGGCAGCTCAAGGCGATCTTCGAGGAGTTCCATCAGGTCGGCAATCTCGGCCGCGACCGCCGCCAGGGGCTTGGCCTCGGCCTGTCGATCGTGGACCGTCTCGCCCTTCTGCTCCACCACCCGATCGGCGTGCGATCGGATCCGGGCCGGGGATCGGTCTTCGAAATCGTCGTTCCCCTCGCCGACGACGCCGAAGCGATGGAGGAGGCCGCCACCGAACCGCCGCTCGACGGCGCCGGGCGGCGTGTGCTGGTGATCGACGACGACCCCGTGGTGCTCGACAGCATCCGGCAGTATCTCGAACGGTATGAGTTCGACGTGTTCGGCGCGGTGGACCGGGCGGCGGCATTGGTGCTGTTCACCCGGCAGCGCCCGCCCGATCTGGTCATCGCCGACTACCGTCTCGCCGGTGCGGAAACCGGGGCGGATGCCATCAGGCATCTGAGGGACGCTTTCGGACTCGCCGTGCCGGGGATCATCCTGACCGGCGACACCTCGCCGGAACGCATCCGGGAGGCCAGCCGCAGCGGCTTCTCCCTGCTGCACAAGCCGATCGCCCCGCCGGATCTCGCGGCGGCCGTGCGGAATGCGTTGGCGGACGACGCAGCGGACGGCGACGCCACCCCCTGACGGCCCCGGAAGCTCAAGCCCGAAGACGTTCAGGCCGGACGCGTGTCGGGGGCGTCGTCGGCCAGGGCGCCGTCGGCCAGGGCGATGTCCAGATGCACGGGGTTGTGCAGGGTGTTGGCGACCGGCGACCACAGCGTCGCGTGCCTGACCAGAGCGGCCAGCACGTCGCGCGGGGCATCGGCGTCCAGGTGGACGGTCACGCGGATCGCCTCGAAGCCGATCGGCCCCGGTTCGGCGTTGCCAAGGGTCCATCCGGCCGTGCTGTCGATCTCCGCCTCGACCACCAGCTCCAGCCGGTGCACCGGGATGTGGCGCGCGACGGCGTCGGCGTGAATGCCGGCGGACAGACAGGAGCCGAGGGCGGCCAACAGCGCCTCCGACGGGGTCGGGGTGCCGCCGCCCCCGACCGGCGGGCCATCCGGAAGATCGCGGATGTGGTTCCGTTGCTGGAAGCGATCCTCGGCGACGGTCCGGCACCGCAGCGTCCGAACGGCGTCCGGATGTCTCTTTTCCCCGTCGGTCCGGGAGGGGGGCTTGGGCATCGCAGCGTCCTTTCTTCTCGTCGCGCCGGGTTTCCCGCCGCGCCGGGTGCCGGATTGGCCCGTTGAGCGGTTGATGCGGTTGTGCGGTGAGACCATCTCGGCCGGCACCGGCGGGCGGGACGGCGAACACGCCTGGCGGTGGGTCCATGCTCGATTGGGACGACCTGAGATTCTTTCTGGCCCTGGCGCGCACCGGCAGCCTTTCGGCGGCGGCACGGGACCTGCGGGTCGCCCAATCGACGGTCGGCCGCCGGCTGGCCTCGCTGGAGGCGAGCCTCGGCGTCCGTCTGCTGAACCGCACGCCGGACGGGTATCTGCCGACGCTGGCCGGCGAGGAGGTCCGTGTCCAGGCGGAGCGGCTCGAAGCGGAGGCGCTCACCCTGGAACGCAACGTCGGGGGACGCGACACCCGTCTGGCCGGTCTGGTCCGCGTCACCTGCGCCGAAACCGTCGCCACCCAGATCCTGGCGCCCTGCGTCGCGGCGCTGCACGCGGACCATCCGGAGATGATGGTCGAGCTGATCTCCAGCCCCCGCGAACTCAGCCTCGCCATGCGCGAAGCGGACATCGCCGTCCGCCTGACCCGCTCGGAACTGCACGACCTGATCGTCCGGAAGATCGGCAGCCTGGACTTCGGCCTCTACGCGGGGCCGGCCTACCTGGATCGCCAGGGTGAGCCGGACTATCAGGCCGGTTGTCCGGGGCATCACCTGATCACCCAGACCGACGACATCCAGGAGGCGGCGCAGACCAGCTGGCTGGCCGATCTCGCCCCCCGCGCCCGTGTCGCGCTGCTGACCAACAGCCACGAGGCCGCAGTGCTGGCTGCCGCGCAGGGCGGTGGGCTGGCCTGTCTGGCGCGGTTCCGCGCCGATCGGGAAAACGGCCTGAGGCGCCTGACGCCGCCATCGCCGCCTCCAGGCGTCGCGATCTGGCTCGTCGTGCACCGCGACAACCGCCATACGCCCCGGATCAGAACCGTCCTGACCCACATCGGCGGCCACGTTCGAAATCTTGCCCAGGCACTGTCTCCCGAAGGGGTGGATCGGTCGTCAAATGGGAAGGCGAACCGGTAGTACGGGAAACAACCTGTTTTCACCGCGGTCGGCATCGGTGCGGATGTGCATAGCCGCTCACCGGAATTGGATTCGCCGGAGCGGCCAACTTCCCGGATCGGAGGCTGTTCCTTCTCATGCGGCTGTCGACCGGTTCGCCGTGGTGCGAACGGACCCCGGCGTCAACGGACTCCGGCGTCAGGGCGGCACCAGCCTCCGCGAGACTTCCTCCTCATCGTTTGACAAGGCCTTTTGCATGTCGTCCGCTCCAACCCCGCCCCGCGACCCGGTGGTGCCTCTGCACGCCGAGGACGTGGTGGTCACACGCCGCGACACCGTTGGCGATACGGTTCGGGTTGCCGTCACCACCCGCGAAAACGAGCGGCTGGTGGACGAGGAGCTGACCCATGAGCGGGTCGCCATTGAGCGCGTGGCCGTAGGCCGCGTGGTCGATCGCGTGCCTCCCATCCGCAAGGACGGTGACCTCACGATCATTCCGGTTGTGGAGGAGGAGGCCGTCATCGTCATCGAACGCCGGCTCGTCCTCCGCGAGGAAATCCACATGCGGCGGGTCCGCGTCACCGAGCGTCACCGGGAAACGGTGACTCTGCGCCGCCAGGACGCCGACATCAGCCGCATTCCGCCGGATCGGCGCGACGACTCCGGCTGATGGGCGACGGCTCAGAGAACAAGCCCACTCAACCCCCCCCCAGGAGAGACAGACATGACGGACGAAACCATCGTCGCCATTTTCGACACGGACGCCCAGGCTGATGCCGCCGTGCGTGACCTCAAGGCGGCCAACGTTCCGGCGGATGCGATCAGCCGGCACGCCCGCAAGGCACCGGGAACCGCCGCGGCGATTCCCGCCCAGGAGACGGGCTTCTGGGCCAGCCTGTTCGGCGGCGACCCGGATCATGACAACGCCGTCTATGACCGCAGCCTGGACAGCGGTTCGACCGTCGTGACCGTCAGGACTCCGGCGCAGCACGCCACGATGGTGAGCGAAATCCTGGAGAGGCACGGCCCGGCCGACATCGACGAGCGGGCGTCCGCCTACGGACTGTCGGGAACGACGACGAGCACCGCAACGTCACCGGTCACGGCCGCACCGGTGACCCCCACACGGGAAGGCGCCGCCGGAATGGCCGCGGTCAATGAGGGCAGCAACGCGGTCGGCAGTGGGAGCGGCAGCATCCAACTGTCCGAGGAGCAGTTGCAGGTCGGCAAGCGCGCGGTGAACCGCGGCACGACCCGCGTCCGCCGCTTCGTGGTCGAAACGCCGGTCGAGGAGCAGGTCAGCCTGCGCGACGAGACGGTGACGGTCGAGCGCCGCGCGGTGACCGGCGACCATCCGGTCGGGGAGGCGGACTTCACCGAGAAGACGATCGAGATGACCGAGACGGACGAGGAGGCCGTTGTCGGCAAGACCGCCCGGGTCACCGAAGAGGTGGTGCTGCGCAAGGACGCGACGGAGCGCGTCGAGACGGTGAGGGACACCGTGCGCCGCGAGGATGTCGAAATCGAGAAAATTTCGACCGCTCCGCCCGTCGCCAAAACTTGATCCGAACCCTGCTCCCCCTGCCAACCTGCGTTCGGGGTCCTGTGAGGGGCTTCGAACGCCCTCTTCCGGAGCGACCACAATGTCAACGGACACCTATGCCGCCCCGCCGCTTCGCGGTTCGGGCGTGCTCGAGACCACCACCACGACGGAGGGGCACTCGCACATCCACCGCCGCATCTCATGGGCGGCGATCTTCGGGGGCGTGATCCTGGCCCTCGCCATCCAGCTCGTGCTCAGCCTGCTGGGCGCCGGCATCGGCCTGGGCACGGTCGAAACCAACGCGGGAAGCACCCCGAGCGCCAGCAGCCTTGGCATCGGAGCGGGCATCTGGTGGGTCATCAGCAGTTGCCTCGCCATTGCCGCGGGCGGGTATGTCGCGGCCTGGCTGGCCGGTGTCGAGATCCGGTTCGACGGGATGCTGCACGGCTTGGTCACCTGGGGGATCACCACCCTCGTGACGTTCTGGCTGCTGACCTCGGCCATCGGCGGGATCATCGGTGGCGGCTTCTCGGCCTTGGGCAGCGTGACCTCGGCGGCGGGCAGCGGACTCGGTGACGCGGCCAAGCCGCTTGCCCAGGCGGCGGGAGTATCCCCCGACATGGTTCGGCAACAGGCCGAAGCGTATCTGCAGCTGGCGAACCCCGATCCGGCCACGATGAGCCCGCAGGACGCCCAGAAGGTGATCGCGACCGAACTGGTCACCTATGCGGGCGGCGGCGGCGAGGCGGCGGCGGCCAAGGAGCGGATCATCACCATCATGGCGGCCCAGATGAAGGTCAGCCACGACGAAGCCGCCCAGCGTTTCGAAGACGGTCAAGCCAAGCTGCAGCAGGCCCGCGACAAGGCCGTGCAGACCGCCAAGGACACGGCGGACGCCAGTGCGTCGGCGGCGTCCCGGACCTCCTTCGCCGGCTTTGCCGTCCTGCTGCTCGGCGCCGTTGCCGCGGCGGTCGGCGGCTCCCTGGCCGTGCAGCGCCGGCTGCGGGTGACCCAGCGCGTCGTTCGATAAAACCGACCGGCAATGATGACCGGCCACCGCCGTTAACGGCGGCGTGGAGCCCGAAATCGCGGCGCGTGGCGGGCTCCCTTCTTTCTTGACCGGCTTCGTCCCGCTCGGACCAGAAAAAGGATCAACGTATTTTCCCAGGTCCGTCGCAGTCATGAGAAAATGAAAAATTCAGGTTGCGTGCGCCTTGTAATTATCAGAAATCCTGTCAATGCACATTCTCTTAATATCGATAATTCTGGTTCCAATTGGTATATTCCTTTTCAAGATCCTTGTTATTGTGCGATGCGTCATAATATAGATGCAGGACACAACAGGTCGAGCCCACCTGCTCCCTGGCCCCCAATCAATCATTGATCAGTTATTGGAGTTCAACATGGCCGACGGCACGTCCCCCGTTCACACGATCCGCAGCGCCAGCGACGAGGCAGCCGCGAAGACGGAAAGCCCCAAAACCCACAGCATCCGCAGCGCCAGCGACGAGGGGGCGACGAGGTCCGGCAAGCCCGAGGCCAGGCAGCCCCACGACCAGTCGGCCCGCTCTTTCGAAGGCCGGAAGGCACAAGCCGGCGGCGGCTCCGCCGAACGGGCGACCGAGCGGGCGGCCCAGCAATTCGCCGCCGGTGGCGAACTGGCTGGCCGCATGGTTCAGGACGCGGCCCATCCTGCCGAACAGAACCTCACGGCCGCCATGGGGTTCGGCAACGCCATGACCTCGCGCTATGAGGCGGCGTGCTCCGAGATCGTCCGGTACATGCAGCAAGCGGCCCAGCGCCAGAGCGAGATGATGACCGACATGCTCCGGGCGCGCAGCCCGAGCGACATCCTGCTCGCCGGGAACCGCTACATGCTTGGCGGGCTGCAAGCCTTCCTCGACGCCAACGGCCGCATCGCCCGGGCTTCGGCCCATACGGCAGACGAGGCGGATCGCAAGCGGAACCGGCACCCGGTCTGACGCGCCCGGCAGCCGTCCAACCATCCGCCGATCGTTCGGGGGACGGTGATGCCACCCCATCCAGCGGCAGGAGGACCCCCGTGAAGGCGCCCATCAACGAACAGAACACGCTTCCGGTGGTCGAGGAGCAGGTGAGCATCCGCAAGCGTGAGCGGGTCACGGAAACGCTCCAGGCCCACACCGTCACCCACGAGCATGAGCAGCCGGTCGAAGCCGACCTGTCGGTGCAGACCATCCGGATCGAGCGGGTGCCGTGCGACCGGTTCGTCGATCACCCGATCGCCGACCGCCAGGAGGGCGACACGACCATCATCTCGGTCGTCGAGGAGGTCGCGACCGTGACCTTGCGGCTGAAGCTGGTGGAGGAGGTGCGCATCACCCGCGACACCGCCACCCGCCGGTTCGACGACACGGTCACGGTTCGCCGCCAAGACATCATCATCGAACGGATGCACCCCCCGCCCGACACCGAGGTCTGACCGGCCTCGCCATCATCTGACTTCAACGGAGACCATCATGAGCACCATCGTCGTAGGACTGTACAAGGAGCCGCGCGCCGCCCAGAAGGCCTTCCAGGCCCTCATTGCGGCCGGTTGCCGGGAGAAGGACATCGACACCTTCGACGGAGCCGGCAACGCCGACAAGGCGACACAGGAGTTGCTGGGCCACGGCTTCACCAAGGACATCGCGCAGCGGTACGCCGCCGCGATCAAGCAGGGCCACACCCTGGTGGCGGCCGACATCGCCGATCAGGACGCGGATGCCGCGGAGGCCATTCTTGACGAGAACGGCGCCATCGACCTGCCCGACGCCTCCTCGCATCAGTCGAAAAAAACGGCGAAGGCGGACAGCGGAAAGACGGATAAAGGAACGGTGGGCAGCGGCACGGACATGGAGGAGGAGACCGTTCCCGTGGTCGAAGAGCAGGTGGAGATCGGCAAGCGCCGTGTCAGCAAAGGCGGGGTGCAGGTCACGACGGAGGTGACCGAGACGCCGGTTCGGGAGACCGTCCGGCTGCGCGAGGAAAAGGTGGATGTCGAACGTCACAAGGCCGACCGGGCTCTCGGCGCCCGTGAGGCGGACGCCGCCTTCGAGGAGAAGACCGTCGAGATGACGGCCACCTCCGAGACGCCGGAGGTGACCAAGGAGGCGCGCGTGGTCGAGGAAGTCGTGCTGTCCAAGAAGGCGACCGAGCACGACAAGACCGTGGAAGCCTCGGCGCGGCGCACCGATGTGAAGGTCAAGCCCACCGGCGACCGCCCCGCCACCAAGCGCTGACCCCAAGCGCCAATTGTTGCCAGCGAACGCCTGCTCCCCGAAGGAGCAGGCGCCTTGGGCCGGCTCAATCCGGTGGGGTGAAGCCGACTGGCCCCAGCTGCGGTCACCGCTCCCGTCGCCGAATTTCAGAAAAATTGCCGCGTTTCCGAGTCTGTCTGCAGAAACAAAGTGGCATGTCCCGAATTTTCGTCCGCAATCTCACCAAAGCTTCGCGGCATTGCTTATATGAAAATACCGAAGCGGCGACTTAGGAAAATTTCATCGCTGCGGATCGGAGGACATGATGATTGACGATCTCATTAATAATATTTTGCATGAAGACCAGAAATCGGTCGCGATTCCGGACGGCGCTGCGAGGGGCGAGGGCCGTCCGGCGGTTCCCTCCATCGAACGGCGGTCCAGGGCGGACGACAACGGGTCTTGGAACGCCGCCATGTCGGAAGGTTGGCCCTCGTCGCCTCCCGCATCTCCTCCCCCTTCGCACCACGCCGATCAAGCCCCAGGAGACGTCCGATGCTCACACGCACCAGCCGCAGAACGGTGACCTTCTCGCACCCCTTCCTATTGGAGGGGATCGACGGCGTGCAGCCGGCGGGAGCCTACATTGTTGAAACCGACGAGGAGCTGGTCGACGGCTTGTCCTTCCCAGCCTATCGGCGTGTCGCGACGGTGATCCTGCTTCCGGTGCGCGCCGGCGGAATGACCCTCGCCCAGGCCATCACGGTCGCCCCCCTGGACTTGGAACGAGCCGAGCAGGCCGACGCGGCCATGGCTGAGACGACCGCATAGGGGACGCCGCGGGCATGATGCGCGGGATGATCCTTCGGCCCGGTCGGGAGCGGGGATCTCCTACAGCACGCTCGGCAGCCAACCGGCCGCGCTCATCGCCTGCCAGGCCGCTCCCGCGGCGATCACGGACAGAAGGAGCGTGCCGACCAGCGCGACGCAGAGCAGCGCGCCGTCCTCCTCCAGATAGGCGAAGGCGATCAGAACGATGAGCAGCGCCGGGGGAAGGTTGCTCAAGGGGACAGGGATGAGGAGGCTCGCGCCGAGCAGCAGGACGACACCGCCGACCACCCGCTTGGTTGCCGTGAACGGGGTGGCCCAGCGCGGGCGGATGAAGCGTTCCAGGTAGCGCAACACCGGGACGGTCCGGCCGATGATCGCGGCCAGCCGGCGGGTCTCGACATGGCGGCTGGCGATGCGGCGGGGAAAGGCGGGACCGGGACGATCCAGGATCATCTGGAACGCGACGATGGTGAGCAGCACGCCGGCCATGGCCGACACGCCCGGAAGCACGCCGACGAGCGCGAGGAGAAGGAGGATGACACCGAAGGAACGGAGGCCGAGCCTTCCGATGAGCCAGTCCAGCGTCACATGCTCCGCGGGCGCTTCGCCGAGAACCCCGTTCAGCACCACGGATGTGGGCGCACGCGCGATCATGAGAATGCCCCTTGGACGGTCGACCCCTCGGGAGATGGGGACGGGCAAGCGGCTCGGAAGGGTGAAACGTGCGGGGTGGGGGGAGAGGCCATGAACCAATCACAGGCGGGCCTGTTCATCGCCGCCGCCTCGGTCATCGCGGTTTCCGTCGCCCTGTACCGGCGCGGCCGCCTCAGCGAGGCCGGGTTGGGCGGCGTGCTGATCGGCATCGCCGCCGTGGTGGCGTGGATGCTCGCCAGTCCGTGACGGGTTCCCCGGGCGTTGGACCGGGCGTTGGGCCAAACGAACGAAAGGCTTTTCCCATGGGCACTGACAGAGGAACGGAACATCGCCGCCGACGCGACCAATCCCGTGGAGACGGCGAAGCCACAAAGCGGAAGACCGGCACGGACGACAATCACGACCGGCTGTCCATGAGACCCGACATGGCGCTGGGACTCTGGACATCCTGGCTGGAGGCCAACGTCGGGGCCGTCCGCGATTGGAGCGGAGCCGTCAGGCCATGGTGGCAGGTTTCGCCCAACGATCTCACCGGCACCCTGCTGGACGCCGGAACCCGGCGGCTCAACGACGTCCTCGCCAACGACCCGGTGCTTCGGTCCATCGATGGCCTGTGGAACGCCAATCCCTTCCGCACCATCGTGCCGGTCGACTGGGCGGAGGTCGCCCACGCGCTCCGGACCGTGTGGATGCAGTCGCTCAGCCGCCCGGACAGGACCTTCCGCAGGGCCGCCGATGCCCAGGCGGGCGTCTGGACGTCCGCGATGGAGGCCTGGAACGACGCAGGCCGCCGCTGGTGGGGGCTGGCCGACGGCAAAGGGACGGACACCGCCGGATCGGGTTCGGCGCCCCACGGCGACAAGCGCTTCGCCGCACCGGAATGGCACACCAACCCGGCCTACCGGACGCTCAAGGAGGTGTACCTGCTGGCCTCCGACTGGCTGCTGGAGCAGGGCGAGCAGGCCGACGGCCTCGACGACGCCGAACGGCGGCGGCTGACCTTCCATCTCCGCCAGTTCGTCGACGCCATGAGCCCGACGCTTTTGCTGTTCTCCAACCCGGCCGCCTTGCGCCGGGTGTTGGAAACCGGTGGCGTCAGCCTGGCCGACGGCGCGCGCAACCTGCTCTCGGACCTGCGGGAGGGCCGCCTCAGCATGGTGGACGCCACCGCCTTCGAACCGGGGCGCAATCTGGCGACGACCCCCGGCAAGATCGTCCACCGCAACCGGCTGATCGAGCTGATCCAGTATCAGCCGGCGGGCGGGGCGGTGCATGCGGTGCCGCTCCTCATCCTGCCGCCGTGGATCAACAAGTACTACATCCTCGACCTCCAGCCGAAGAACTCGATGGTGCGCCATCTGGTCGAGCAAGGTTTCACGGTGTTCGTGGTCTCGTGGAAGAACCCGGACGCCTCGATGGACGGTGTCGGCTTCGAGGACTACATGGACCTCGGCCCGCTGGAGGCCGCCGACGTGGTGCGCGACATCACCGGGGCCACCTCCATCAATGTGATGGGCTACTGCATCGGCGGCACGCTGCTCGCCATTACGCTCGCCTGGCTGGCGGCGAAGCGCGACACCCGGTTTAACGCCGCCACCTTCATGGTGTCGCTCCAGGATTTCTCCCATGTCGGCGACACCGCGGTGTTCATGGGCGAACCGGCGGTGGACTTCATCGAACAGCAGATGATGGAGCGCGGCTACCTCGACAGCCGGGAGATGAGCAACATGTTCAACCTCCTGCGCTCCAACGACCTGATCTGGTCGAACGTCGTCAACAACTACCTGATGGGCAACAAGCCCCCGGCCTTCGATCTTCTGTATTGGAACAGCGACGGCACCCGCATGGCGCGGGCGGCGCACAGCTGGTACCTGCGCAACACCTATGTCGAGAACAACCTGATCGCTCCGGGCAAGGTCAGGCTCAAGGGCGAGGCCATCGACCTCGGGCGCATCCCTCAGGACGTCTACGCGGTCGGCGCGGAGAAGGACCACATCGTGCCCTGGGACTCCGCGTGGCGCGTCACGCAGCTGCTCAAGGGGAGCAAGGTGCGCTACGTGCTGGCGTCCAGCGGGCACATCGCCGGCATCATCAACCCGCCCGGCGGCAAGGGCACCTACTGGACCAACGATGCCGGAGAGCCCGGCGCGACCGCGCAGGCGTGGCGCGGGAAGGCCACCGCGCACAGCGGCAGCTGGTGGACGGACTGGACGTCATGGTTGGCTGAACGGTCGGGTCGAAAGGGAAAGCCGCCGGCGCTGGGCAGCGCGACGCACCCGGCGCTCGCCGACGCGCCCGGAACCTATGTCCTGGAAAAGTAAGCCCGCCCCGCTTCCCCGCGGGCGCGGACGGGTGGTCAGGACCAGAAGCTCATCATCCCCCAGGCGACGAGCGCCGCCGTGAGCAGAAGCAAAAACCAGGGGGTGGCGATGCCCGTGCGGCGGTTCCGGTCGACGACCTCGCCGTTCGGGGCCGTGGCCGACCCCCCTTCCGGCAGTAGCCTCACCAAGCGATCCGCCGTCGCGACGGCGTCCGGGGCTTCGGGTTGTTGGGCCGGAAGTCGGCGGAGGATGACGGCCAACGCCGATGCCGCGGCGTCCCTCGGCAGCGCCGCCAGGCGGGCCGCCTCGGCCCAAGGATCAATGCCGAGCCGCGCGAGCGCGGACAGAACGCTGAGGCGGCTTCCGTTCTCCTCGTCCCACAGCGGGGCGGACAGGAACTCGTTCAGATCGGATTGGTGCAGGGTGTATTCAGGGCGCAACGGCATATCAACCTCCCATTAATTTTATGTTCTGCTCCTGTATATGGCGGCCACTTGGGAAAAATCAGCGGCGCACTGATGAGATTTGTTGAATGATAGGTTTTTAAAGAAATCTCATGGCAGGGATTTTTATAAGGTTCGTCTTCTTGAATGAGGGGCATGGCGTTTATTTTCTCAGCGGTGGATTCGCTCAAAACTCCAAATTTCCCTCCGCTTCGATGTCTGTCAATCGGGTGGCGGGGCCTCGTCGCGGTGCTGGCGCAGTTCCGGCGCCTCGCGCCAAGGCTCGCCGTGCCGCCGCTCGTAGACGCCGCCCTCGCCCGCGACCCGAACCCCCTGGACCACGGCCCGCGCCTTGTCGTCCGAGGAACCGAAACTGCGCAGGGCGTAGTCCATCAGCCCGAAGGCGAGTTCACGCTCCCCCATGATCGCCAGACCCACGCCTTGCCTTTCCAGGTGGGCGACCTCCGCCTCGCTGTGGGTCCGCACCGCCGTGTCGATGGAGGGGTTGATCCGGCGCGCGAGATCGAGGACGCGCCGTGTCTGGTAGCCCTGGGGTGTGGCGACGACGATGAGCCGCGCCCGTCGGGTGCCGGCGGCCTCCAGGACGCCCGGCGTCGTCGCGTCCCCATAGACCGCCGGCACGCCGCGTTTGCGCAACGCCTCGACCCGCCGGCGGCTCTGGTCGATGACCACGATCGGCAGGTTCTGGCTTTTCAAGCCCTTGCCGACGACGCTGCCGACCCGTCCGTAACCGACGATGACCGCATGGTCCCGCGGGCCTTCGTGGGCCGGAGGCAGCACGGACAGTCTGTCGTTTCTCTGGCGTTCGAGACGGCCCAGCATGCCCGGCCTCCGGCGCAGCCAGCCGGAGAGACGGTCGAGGCCGGCGAACACCAACGGGTTGAGCGTGATCGAGAGCAGTGCGCCCGCGAGGATCAGGTCGCGCCCCTCCGGCGGCAGCAGCCCGAGCGTCACCCCGAGGCCGGCCAGGATGAACGAGAACTCGCCGACCTGCGCCAGACTGGCCGACACGGTGAGCGCGGTCGAGGCCGGATA
This sequence comes from Azospirillum brasilense, assembly GCF_022023855.1. Classification (NCBI taxonomy): domain Bacteria; kingdom Pseudomonadati; phylum Pseudomonadota; class Alphaproteobacteria; order Rhodospirillales; family Azospirillaceae; genus Azospirillum; species Azospirillum brasilense. The sequence goes on along the minus strand of NZ_CP059455.1, from coordinate 46,350 downwards.
GCCGAACGCCATCACGATGCCGAACGCCACCAGCGTCTTGCCGAGGACGATGACCAGGATGACGGCGAGCACGGCCAACGGCTCATGGACCAGGATCATCGGGTCGAACAGCATGCCGACCGAGACGAAGAACAGCACCGCGAAGGCGTCCTGAAGCGGCAACGCGTCGGCCGCGGCCTGATGGCTGAAATCGCTTTCGCTCAGGACGACGCCGGCGAAGAAGGCTCCCAGCGCGAAGGAGACGCCGAACAGCTCGGACGAGCCGAAGGCGATGCCGAGCGCGGTCGCCAGCACCGAGAGCGTGAACAGCTCGCGCGAGCCGGTCCGGGCGACCTGCATCAGAAGCCACGGGATGGCGCGCGTACCGACCACCAGCACGAGGGCCAGGAACACCGCGACCTTGCCCAGCGTCAGCGCCAGGGTCGCGGCCAGGACGCCGCCGCCGGCTTCGTCCGCCGCGCCGCGCGGCGTACCGCCGAGCACGCCCGCCAGAGCCGGCAACAGCACCAGCGCCAGCACCATGGCGAGATCCTCGACGATGAGCCAGCCGACGGCGATCCGTCCGTTCGGCGAATCCAGGATGTTGCGCTCCTCAAGGGCGCGCAGCAGCACCACGGTGCTGGCGACCGACAGCGCCAACCCGAACACCAGGCCCGCGCCGAACGGCCAGCCCCAGATGTGCGCGACGCCGATGCCGAGCGCCGTCGCCATCACGATCTGGCCGAGGGCGCCGGGGATCGCGATGGCGCGGACGGCGAGCAGATCCTTGATCGAGAAATGGAGGCCGACCCCGAACATCAGGAGGATGACGCCGATCTCGGCAAGCTGGGATGCCAGCCCCTCGTCGGCAACGAAGCCGGGCGTGAAGGGGCCGGCCGCGACACCGGCCAGCAGATAGCCGACAAGGGGAGGCAACCGGAGCTTGCTGGCGAGAAGGCCGCCCAGGAAGGCGAGAACCAAGCCCACGACGATGGTGGCGATGAATGTCGTCTCGTGCGGCATGGCGATCCTTGTCCGGCCCCGGGCGGTGCGATGCATGGCCGTACGGACGGCAGGTGTTCGTCTGCGCCGTCGCCTGTGCCCTCGCGCGTCTCCATGTCCATTGGATGATGATAGAATATGGGCTTCGCTTTGATTTCGATGGCTGGATGGTCATCGACACCACGGTGGTGAACGGCGAACTGGTCTGTGAGGCGGTTCAGCGTGGTTTGTCCTTCGCCGAGGCGGAGTATCTGGCGGAGTGTCTGATGCGGTACGTGACCGATCTTCACGCCAATCGGAACTGAAGACGCCGGGCGGCTGACAAAATGCGCGGGGTCCGGTGCGCACCCTCGCAAGATGGAGGGCGGAGCGCCACATAAGGGAGGGCCGCGGCTCGAACGTTGCCCTTGAGGACACCATGAAGCCCGCCGTCATAGCCCTTTTTCTTTCCTTCGCCATTGGCGTCGTCTCCGCCGCGGCCGGTGAGCGCACCCCCACGCACCTCTTCGCCCCCGGGGATCACGTCGATGCCGCCGGCGTCGTCCGCGACCGGGGAAACCGGCCCATCGGGCGTATCGAGGCGGACATTGATGGAAGCCATGTGCTGCGCGACAACGCCGGACGCCACATCGGCAGCGTCGAGCGCGGCTTCTCCGATGGTGAGCTGGTCATCCGAGACGGCGAGGGACGCCGCCAGGGCACGCTCGAACGCCGGCGGTGACACGGGCCACCTCACGGCCTGCACCGGTTGATCGCCGGATCAGTAGAACACCCCGTCGTCCAGATCCTTTCTGAACGGTCCGCACCAGGCGGAGGGGAGCGACGAATAGTAGACCCGGCAGGTTCGGGTCGGCGCATAGGTCACCGTGATGGTGTGGAACTGGACCGTGCCGCCCCTGACGACCTGGGCCTCGACGCGGTCCTTCATTCTGAAATCGTCCGGGCGGAGCGTGACGTGGGCAACGCACCGTTCGAAGGCTTCCCTCTCGACATTCCTGAGCATGGCGATTCCTCCGGTTCAGGCCACGGGCGGTTCAGGCCACGGGCCCATGAATCAAGACGAAGAGAACGACCGCCAGCACGACGGCGACCGGGATCACCAGCGGCGGCACAAAATACCCCATTGCAGCGCTCCAAAAGGTTGTAGAGCCGGGGGGTGTGGGCGTTTGAAGGATCATGGTCATGCTCCGTATGGTCGGCAGACCGCATCGGGTATGCCCTGGCGGCGTCCTCATCGCCATTGCACCTCCAAACGAGGCTGATCAAGGGACTGCGATGGGCTTCATGGAAGACGTGGTGCTGAAATGAGCTTCGCACCGTGGCAATTCCGGCATATGAACCCATGAGCCACGGAAGAAGGATGAGGGGTGGATAGCGCCCTGTTAAAGAGTAAATCCTATCGGCCGCTGCGACAGTTGTATTCTATATCGTTTGCGGACGAGTTTCTCACCCGTGTCCAAGTTTGGCTTCTGCCGAAGATCGGCAGGCCGATATAGGCGTGAACTTTCAATGTCTGATCCGACAAAGCGGTGATGGTGCCGCGGTAGGTCCGGCCATCCTGCGGGTTGTAGACTGACCCGTCCCACGTATCGGCGCCGGTGGATCTGAGGCCGGTTATGACAACAAGCCCACATATCCGTTGTGCATGCCTGGCAGGATCGGGATTGTTCCGGTCCAGTCGAAGCGATCCACCCGGTTCCGTCGAACTCTCCAACCAGACAATTCGGCCGCAAAGCTGACCAGCGCATTCAGAAATTTTGAGGGCGGCGTCCTTGTCCTCCGTCAGCCAGACACCGTGCAGGTCTGTGGCCGAAACCGCCCCCGACATCGTGGCAAGCACCAGAAATCCTGCCTGCAACGTCACTGAGGACGAAAGAAGCAGAATGCTCAACGCATGGTTCAATGTGCCGATCACCTTCAGCGCCTCTCAGGAACTGGTTGCGCGACGTTGCAGGTTGATGGCGCCTGGATTGCGTTCGGGAGTCTTGCCCCAGTACGGGCCGGGCAACGACGGCATCCATCCAGCAGGCCGCCCGCATCAATCGTTCAAGGCTGATTGCCGCCCTTTTGTACCGGGAATGAGCGGTCGGATGCTCCCGCTTGCTCCATAGTGAGCGCTTGTGCATCACCAATGTTGCCAACAGTCGCATTGGCATCACATCTCGGTTCGAGACAAAGATCCGAGAGCCATTCCAAGCGGGGCTGCACCCTGGACTTCGGACAACTTTGGGAACGGCGGAGCGGGTATGTATTCATAAGCCTGACTCGTTGGAAACGCCGCCTTTTTCAAATTCACAGTGGTCACAGCATCGACGCCGTCGCCCCATGCCGGGGTGAATGGTATTGCGCCGCGTTACAATGCAATAAAGTCATTTGGACTATACTTTGGAGAAGACCCCCTGTATTTTTCCTGGAAATTTGGTTGAAGCACCCCATATCGTTTTTAACTATTTCAGAAGCGCCAAGAAATTGCTGGTGGTTTCCGCCGGAACAGGCCCGCTCGTCCGAAATCCGATGGTCCTGTGAGGCCCCATGGCCGCTATGCCTGTCCATTGAACCCTGCCCATCAAACGCCGTGGAGAAGTCCCGCCATGCCGCGCCGAATCTTCGAAGCGATGCCCGCCACTGACGCGGTGATCCTGCCTCCCTCGGCCACGGTCCACGCCGCGGCGGTGGCGATGAAGGAGCGGCGGCAGTGCGTGGTGCTCGCCATGACCGCCGGCCGGCTGGACGGCATCCTCACCGAGCAGGACGTGGTTCGCCGCGTCGTCGCCGAGCGGCGGGATGCGGAGCGCGTCACCGTAGCCGAAGTCATGACCCGGCATCCGGACACGATCCCCGCCACGGACCTCGCGCTCGCGGGCCTTTAGATGATGGAGGACGGAGGGTACCGGCATTTGCCGGTCGTCCATGACGGGCAGGTCGTCGGGTTGATTTCCTGCGTCGATTTCGTCGGGTCGGAGAAGAGTGAGTTGGAGGCCGAACGCCGATGCTGGGAACGGCTCGGGTGATGGCTCCCGGTCGGACCCGTGCGATGCAGGGTGCTTCCGCATCGAAGGAGGGTGATCATGGATTCGCGCTTCATGGTTTTCGCGGGACCTGCACCCGAGGGTGCCGATGTTCTGCGTGAGCGCCTGCCTTGGACGGTCGCCGAACGACGCTGGCAGGAGCATCGTCGTGTTTTCCGGGACGCCACAACTTTGTTGCCTTCCGGCCAGGCAGCCCTGCGGTGCGGCGCTCAACCGACCCGGTTCAAGGATCCGGCTAGCGGAGGAACCGGAAACCTAGGCACCCCCTTGGGTGTCCAGGTCGGGTCTGCATCGGCCCTGGTGGAAGTGAACGCAACAGAGAAAGATTGCCGATGCAGTTCCAACAACTCCGGGAAAAATCCATCCGCCTTCAGGCAATGGCTTGCCGGGCCAGGATCAGATCTGAAGAACTCCTGAGCGCGGCTGTAGAGGCTCGCATCCGTGCCGATGAAGCAATGGCCAATGGGCGGCAAGCTCGCGACGCCGCACATGAAATCCGCCGAATGAGAGCGGATGCCGCAGGCCGGCCATCGTCGTGAAAAGTCTACCGAAACGGACGCCCAGGAAAAAGCGGCGGATTTTCTGAAGTTGGCCCTTCGCTGAGCTTCCGGTTCCGCTGCGACTCGGCCCCCGTTCACCGAGCCCCCTCGGGCAGGTGCATCCTGGTCCCGACCACACCCGCAGAGAGGACAACATCATGTCGGAGCGTTTCCGCATCTCTGCCAGGCATGAATCCACGCCGGCGGAGAGAGTACGGCCGTCTGCCGAAGCACTCGACGCCGTGTTGGCCGCTCACCGCCTGTGGCTTGAGAGCGTGGGGCAGGAGGGCCGTCAAGCCGACTTGCGCCATGCCGATCTGTCCGGCCGGTCGCTGTGGCGCGCCGACCTGCGCCGGGCGCGGCTCGATGGCTGTGATCTGAGGGGCGCCGACCTCGACCATGTCGACGCTTCGGGCGCGAACTTTGACGGCGCTTGCCTGGAACGGGCCTCGTTGTGGAACGCCCGGCTCGGCGCGGCCCGCCTGTGTCAAGCCGACCTCCGGAATGCGAACCTTGATCATGCCGACCTGTCCGGCGCGGACCTGTCGGACGCGGATTGCACCGAAACCAGTTTGTGGGGAGCGCGGTTGCACGGTGCCGACCTGCGGACCGCAACCGGCCTTATGGGCGATCAGCTCGCCAACGCCCTGGGTGATCCGGACACACGCCTGCCGGACCGGCGGGAGGAGTGAGGCATGGCGCGTGCGCACTATCTCGTCACGCAACGTGGAGCCGGTTGGTTCATTTTTCTGGAGAAGAACCGGTACGGTCCCTTCCCGAGCGGACGGGACGGCGCTCTGACCGCCGCCGTGCAGGCCGCGCATCAAGCCGGCAAGGACGGTCACGACGCCCGTGTGTCGCTGCGCGCCGTGGACGGCATTGCGCGGATCGTCTGGTCCTTCGGGGCTGACGGCTATCCCCCACGCTGGGTGGAGCCATTGCGGATCATGGCGCCGAAACCACGCCCCAAGCGGCCGCGCCCGGCGGTGCTTGCGCCGTGGCGGCGCGAACCAGGAGGAATTCCATGATCGACCGCGAACTTCTGGGACGTTACCAGACGGTGTTCGGCTGCACCTTCGACGTTGCGCTCTGGACGCGACGGCCCGGCGACGGCGTGAACGACATGATGCGCGCCGCACTCGCCGGATATGGCCCACCGGTGACCGACGAGCGCATCGCGTCCCGCGTGCGTGAGCGGTTTGTGTTCCCGGACGTCCCGTAGAGCGGAGCGAACCCATGTCCGTTCCCGTCGGCCCGATGACCGCCAGCCATCGGCACCGTGGTGGTGGAGCCAGGTGCGACACGGGTGACTTCTTGGCGGACGGACGGTGGCCGGACGCGTCGCGGAAACCCGCTCGATCGGCTGAAATTGGGCTTCGCCGTCCGATGCCCGTGCCATGCTGCCGATCATGAACGGCTTCCGGCCAAACCTGCCCGGCACAACGGAGCGCTCCGATGCGGAGCGGCAGGTGGACGCGGTGCAGCGGCAGGGAGGAATCTTCGCCCGGGCGGTTGCGGTCACGCGGATGCCGATGATCGTCACCGATGCAACGCTGCCGGGCAATCCGGTGATCTTCGCCAACGACGCCTTTCTGGACATCTCCGGCTACACCATGGACGAAGTCCTCGGGCAGGAGCCGCATTTCCTGGACGGGCCGGACACCGATCCCGCGACGATCCAACGGTTCAAGGCGGCCCTTGCCGAGCAGCGCGACGAAACGCTGGAAGTCCTGCAGTACCGCAAGGACGGCGGCACACTGTGGGCAGCGCTGTTCGTCGGCGGTTGGGCCGATGCCAGCGGCCGGGTCGTCCACCATTTCCTGTCCTTCCTGGACATCACGCGCCGCCGCGTCGCCGAGGACGAACTGCGGCACCTCACCCGGGACCTGGAGCGGCGCGTGGCCGAGCGGACGCAGGAGTTGACGGCGGCCAACGCGCGCCTGTCCCGCCTTCTGGCGGAGAACGGGGTGCTGCTGCGCGAGGTGGACCACCGGGCCAAGAACAGCCTGGCCATCGCATCGTCGCTGCTGATCACCCAGGCCTACCAGCAAGCGGACCCGACGGTCAGGGCACTCTTCCTGGAAACGCAGGAGCGGCTGGGGGCGATGGCGCAGGCCCACCATCTGCTCAGCAAATCCCGGGACCCCAGCCGGATCGGCCTCGCTCCCTACCTGAGGGATCTCTGCGCGTCCCTGATGACGGCGGCCGGCACGAACACCGGCATCCGGATCGAGGCGCAGGCGGACGAGGACATTCACGTGCCGGCCAACCACGCCATCGCGCTGGGGCTGGTGGTGAACGAACTGGTCACCAACGCCGTGAAGCACGCGTTTCCGTCGTCTCGAACGGGGCACATCAAGGTGACGGCCCGGCGGTCGGGCGCCAGCCATGTGATGCTGCGCGTGCGCGACAACGGAGTGGGTATGTCCGGCGATCGCGAAGGTGCCCTTGGCTATGGGATCGTCCGCTCCCTCGTCGAACAGATCGACGGCGAGATGGACATCGGCCACGATTCCGGTGTCGCCGTGACGGTCACGTTTCCGGGATGACGACACCGCTGCCCGGACCGACGCCGAGGCTCCGGTGAGGAGCACGATCGGCGGGTCCGGCAGGCATCATGCCGGCTCGATCACCCACTGGACGGCGACGACAAGGTCCGCCATCGAAATTGGTTTCACAAGGAGCCGCATGCGACCGGGGTCGCCCCTTTGAATGCTGGCCACGCCGTCCTCCGGCGGCGTCCCGGTCACGACCACGACGGGAAGACCGGGCCGGCCGCCACGCAACCGTTGGATCAGGACCTTCCCGTCCATGATGGGCATCCTGAGATCGGTCAGCAACAGATCGGCCCGGTCCTTGGCATCGGCTTCCAGCGCGTCCCGGCCGTTGTGCGTGACCGTGACACGGAACCCCGCACAGACCAGCGTGTCCTCCATGGCCATGGCCACGACAGCCTCGTCCTCGACCAGAAGGATGTGAACAGGAGGAGTCGACGGCGCGTTCATCCGAAAGCCTTCGTCGTGGCGGCGGGTCCCGTTGGATTGGCACGGCATGCGCCGGCCGGTTTGAGCGGGCCGCACCGGTTTCCGCTCCCCGACCGTCAGGCTTTGCGAACCGACGTCCCGCCGGCCATGTCGTCAAACGGCGGTGACGGGCCGCACCGTGCGTGCCGTGATGTTCCGGTTGATGCACGGGCCTTCGCGGACCGGGTTCGCATCGTAGGGGTTGGCTGTGTCCCGTCTCCAATGGTTGGTCCGGTAAAGCTCCGGAATGGGGCCTGACGACCTTGAGGCCGCCGATCGGCCTGTGGAACCGGCGGTCGCGATCAAAAAACCCCTCGCGCTGCATCTTTCCAGAACCCGCAGGGCGCTCCCGACACCGTTGTCGCGGATCGGACCGCTGTTTCCGGCTGTTCTTGGAGTGGAGGCTGTTCGGCGTGAGACGCGCTCAGCCCAGAGGGTCGAGAGCGATCCGGCGGATCTCGCGCGGGGTGAAACGGGGCCATCCCGGCGCCCATGCCTGGTCAAAGCCGGGGGCGGGCGACCTGGGTGGTCCCGGTCGAAGGAGGTTGGGTGGTCATGAGGGTCCTCCGGCCGATGCGGACAAAGTCCGCCGGCCGTTGCCGTTTCTGTTGAATTTCGGCAGCCTCGGCGCTCAAAGCGCGCGCCGACCCTCGGCCGGAACCTTGCCCCGCCGCGGGTCGCGGACGGCCTCGAACGACAGCTTCTGTCCTTCGTTGAGATGGCCGATGCCGGAACGGTCGACGGCGGAGATGTGGACGAAGACGTTCGCCGAGGCGTCCTCCGGCTGGATGAAGCCGTAGCCCCTGGTGGAGTTGAACCACTTCACGGTGCCGATGGCCATGGGCCTGTTCCCTTGTTTGGTGGTGCCCCGCCCGACATCGGGAGGGGATCAAATTCACTTCGGGAAAAGAGACCCAGACCGGGGGCCGGGGCTGGAGATAACAGGCCCCGGAGCAAGCTTGATGTTTTCCACATGGGAACCGGCACCGGCGTTGGCAAGCAGATCCTGGCCGGTTGTCGGGAGACGGCGGTGCGCCTGTCCGAATGCGCCGCAGCCCCGTCAGCGCTCATCGGCGCCAGCAACGTCTACGAACTTGCCGCGGCGACCGCCATCAGCCTGTTCGAGTTGGCCCCGGCGCCGGGTTGGCCACTGTGACGGGCACGCCGCTTAACGTTCCGGTGATGCTGTCCTCGCAAGGATCGTGACGGCGGTTTGGTATCAACGCGTCTTCAGGGATGGGGTGGCGGGTCGTGTGGGGGGCGCCGGGGACCCGCACCACGCCTCTTGATTCAAGCATCGAACCGCGGCGGCGGACAGCTTGCGCAGCACCGCACGCCGTTGGCGCACGCTGAGCTTTCCGGTCGGCAAGGGGCCATGGGCGTCCAAGGCGAACTGGACAGCCTGGGCGATGTGCGTTGGGACGGCGGGCACCGACACCGGCTGCGGCGGCGCTGCGTGCGCCTCTTGGACCGCCGGCGCCGGTTTTGCCTGGAACCGCCCCAAACCGGCAGGTTTCTTCCGGCCGCTCTGTCCCGCCTCGCGGCGGATCTCCCCGATCAGGGGCGCCGCTTGCCCGTTGGCAGCCAACAACCGCCCGCGGAACGGTCCGGCGACCGGGAACTGGGAAACCCGCCGGTGATGGCGGTTCCAGATCGCATTGGAGAACAGAACGCGGGTCCAGGCGGTGTGCGTCCAGTGCGCCTCGGCCAAGCGCGCGGAATGGCTCGGGTCGTTGCTCCACGGAGCGGTCGTGGCGATGGCCAGCCCGGTGCGGCCGCCATCGCCGTTCCAGTCCTGGCGGGACAAGGCGAGCCTAGTCAACAGCGGGGTCAGCATCTCGCCCGGCCAAAACTCCAGCAGGAGACAGGCCAGGGCGATGAGCTGTCCTGTGTCCCGTGCTGTCTTGCGGTGAACCGGATTGACGGTGTGCAGACCGGCCAGCAGCGTACGGAGCGGAGCGGTCACGAGCTGCCACGCCAGAACCAGGGAGATGGCCGGATTGTTCCGTTCCGGCGGCGGAAGCCGCGTCGGTTCGCCGGCCGCGTTCCGGGTGAAGGCCCGCCGGATGCGGAACCCCGCCCAGTCACGCAGTTCATCGAACTCGGTGATGCGGACGCTGAGATGCGTGTTCAGCAGAAACACGAAGCGCAGGAAGACCGTGACCGTGAAGGCTGGCGCCATCCGTGTGCCGACGATGCCTTCAAAGGCCTGCGGATCGAACGCCGCCCGGTCGAGAAACCTGATGATGGTTCGCACCTGGCCATGGAAGGCCGCCAGCGGGAGACCGTCCGTCATCTCCATCGGCTTCGGGTCGGGCAGATGATCGGGGCAGACGATCCGCCACGCGGCCCGCGCATGAAGCAACTCAACAGGTCGCCCCGCCTGCCGGGACGCTTCGTTCACACACGCTGCGCAAGGGGCGTGGTGGCGTCGGCAGGCGTTCTCCAGTTCGCGGTCCAGCCCAACGAAGGTCATGCCCCAAACCACGTCCGGAGCCATCCCGGTGTCAGCCTGAAGCCGCTCCATCACGCTCGGCATCGGCTGGATCACCAGATCCTGTTTGATCGCCTTGGTCACCCAGCGATGCGGAATGCCCAACCGCCGAAGATAAGCCACCGGTGTCAGCCCGTAGATGTGTGCGATCGCCCAGATCCAGCTGTTCAGAGCTTCTCCCTTGGCCGGGAGCGGCACCACCGGCAACCCCGGCACGGTGGTGAACAGCGGCCCGCCGGTCACGCCAGGGCCGGCAGGCTGACGTAATCCTTGATCATCTCCGGCGTGATGCGCTCCTCCCCGGAGCGGATGGCGTCGATGCCGAGGTCGATGAAGGTTTCGAACAGCTTGGCCGTCCCGCCGTCGCTGTGGGTCAGCAGAGTCTTGAGCGCGCGCGTCGTCAGGGGCGAAGGGCGGCGCAGCGGCAAGGAGCGCAGGATGCTGCCGACCAGGGACTGGAACTCCTCCCCGGCTCCCCACATCGGCAGTTCGATGAAACGGAAACGCCGTGTCAGCTGACGGTCGTGCATCAGGGCCTCGCGGGCGTCCTGGATGCCGAAAAGCACCAGCGGAATGCCCAGCTCGTTGGACAGATTCCGGATCACCGCCAGCATCATGCGCTGCTGCCGCACGCTGCCCATCAGCATGTTGTGCGCCTCGTCGACCAGGATCTGACGAACGCCCATCAGGCGATAGAGGGCAACCACCCGGTCCGCCAGGACCGGCAGGCTGCTGCGGGATTCGCTGACCGGCGCGTCGATGGCGCCGAGCAGCTTGATGTAGAACCATTTGACGTCGCACATCGGCGGCATTTCCAGGCCAACCACCGCCGCGCGCCGCACGCCGGTCTGCTTGTCGAAGACCGCCGGGTGGTCGCGCAGGTGCTTTTTCATGATGGTCGACTTGCCCTGTCCGGACTCGCCCCAGACCAGCAGGTTGGGCTTCACCACGCCGCTCGGCTGGTTGACCTGGTCGCTCAGCAGATCGAGCACCATGCGGCAGCGCGGGTACTCGGTGAAGCGGCGGCTCTGCATCCGGGCGATCCGTTCCTCGGGGGACAGCCCGATCACATCGCGCGCCGAGGTTCCCAGATGCCCGTGTGCGTCAGTCATCCCACTCCTCGGTCTCGTAGAAGGGCAGGTCGAGAGGAACATCGTCGGCGTCCTCGGCGATGACCTGGAACTCCGCGTCGATCGTCCGCGTCGGGTTTGGGGCCGGCAGCGCCGGTCCCGATCCCGGCCGGGCGCCGCGGGCATGCTCCAGCCGCGCCCGCCGGCTGCGGCCGCGGGCCTCGTCGACCAGCTTGCGTCGCGCCAGCACCATCTCGAAGATCATCGCCTCGTCGACGCCGGCCCGTCCCTGCCGGCGCAGCGCGCGGGTGGCCGCCTTCAGCTCCCACTTGGAGATGGCCGGACGGCGCAGGTTCCGGTAGGGCACCTCCAGGTACTCCCCCGACACGCCCCGGACGAAGACCTTGGACAGGTTGGCCGGATCGTAGTGGACCGTCACCCACGCGTTGTCGTGAAGGAAGGGCGTCAGCGCGTCGTGCCAGTAGAGGACGTTGAAGAGGTGGATGCCGTCCCGCTGGACCTTCCGATCCTCGAACGGCAGGAAGTCGCGGTGGAACGTCCGCAGGTCGGCCGGGGTGCGGAAGGTCCGCCCCTCCGTGTCGGCGGTCCATTTGGCGAGCGGGGCCGTGCCGATGCCTTCGTGGAAGCTGGCGTGATGCTCCAGGATGATGCTGGCCACCAGCCACTCGATCTCGGCGATGGTGAGGCAGGCGTTGCCGGCCGGATCGTAGATGCCCCGTTCCTTGATGGTGGAGAAGGTGGTGCCGGGCAGCAGGTGCAGCTCCTGCATGAGGTGGCCGATGCGCCGCTCGACGTGGCCGCCCATGTGCGGCGTTCCCGGCGGCCGGTACCGCACCTCGATGCCGTAATCCTCGCAGGCCCGGGTGAAGGCCTTGGAGTGGAACTCCTTGCCGTTGTCGACATGGATGACCTCGCACAGGCCCGCGACTGGCCATTTGGCCGGAAGACCGCGCGCCGACAGCCAGTCACTCTTGTTCATCACCGCGTGGGCGACACAGGCCGCCACGCTGGACGCGCTGGGCGGATCGAAGGTCAGGTAGAAACCGCAGTACATCCGGGTTCGGATGTCGATCGCCAGGGTGATGAACGGGCGCCCGATGACCTCCAGCGTGTCGGGCTCCACCCCCATCACGTCGGTCGGGGTGTGGTCGATCTGGACGATCTCCAGGGCGCGTTCGGCCTCCAGCGATCCGCGGATCGGGTTGAACTCCTCGCGCGCCTTCTTGGGGCCGTGGCGACGCTTGGTCTGCTCCCGCTTGCTGATGACCGCCAGGCGGGCTTCAACGGTTTCACGGGCCGGCTTGCCCAGCCCTTCGGCGGCGCACCGGGCATGGATGCCCTTCATCAGGAGTGATTTCTTCGGCTTGAGCAGATCCATGTAGCGGGTCTGGATCTCCTCCTCGATGATCGTTTCGACGCGCAGAGCGAGCCGGCGGGCGCCGGCCTGTGGACCCGGCGTCTTCGGCACCAGTGACCGGGTTCGGGGATCGGCTTCGTAGGCTTTGAGCAGCCGATAGAGATGGTGGGGACTGAATCCCAATTCGGCCGCTGCTGCGGCCATCACTTCGCTGCGGGCACCGTAGGCGGGTGGCTCCAGGACCAGCCGCCGGATCACGCGTTCACGCTCTCGAGCGATCTCCCAGATCTCGTCCGGCACGCCCGTCAGCGGCTGGTCCCCGCGTGGATGGTTCTGCACGTTTCACCCGATCCACTCTCGGCTTTTCACCAGAATAGCTCTGCTTTTCGCATGAACCGCTCTGAGGAAAGGGCTTAACCACCGCAGAATTCCTCACCCACTTTTCGCATCAATGACTCTGCGGCGACAGGCTTGATGACCGAACTCTGGGCCGGATGCGCCGCATGGACAGGAAAAGGCAGGCCCCATGGCGCTCATCGGCTACGCGCGCGTTTCCACCGAGGACCAGTCGACCGAGGCGCAGATCCTCGATCTGAGGAAATTCGGCTGCACCGAGATTTTTCGCGAGAACGCCTCGGGCGCCGACCGCGAGCGTCCGCAGCTCAAGGCCGTGCTGACCCGGGTGAAGAAGGGCGACACGCTGGTCGTCGTGCGCATCGACCGCCTGGCCCGCTCGCTCGCCCACCTGCTGGCGGTCATCGACACGCTGGAGCGCAAGGGGGTGGCCTTCAAGTCGCTCGGCGATCCCATCGACACCGGCAGCCCGCAGGGCAAGTTCACCCTGCAGATTCTCGGGGCGGTCGCCGAATTCGAACGCTCCCTGATCCGCGAGCGCACCAAGGCTGGCGTGCGGGCGGCCAAGGCGGTTGGCAAGCAGCCGGGCAACCCCGGCCTGGTCGCCAAAGACCCGCTCACCCGCCGGCGGGTCGCCCGGGCGCGGGACGACCGCCGGAGCGAGCGGGTGGCCGCTGGCGCCGGCGAGTTCCTTCCCGTCGTGCGCCGCCTGCGGCCGGCCCAGCCCTGGGACCGTGTCGTCGACGTCCTCAACACCGCGGTGAAGAAGCGCCCCGGCGACAACCCGGCGCCCTGGACACGCGACGCGCTGATCCGCGCCGTCCGCCGCCTGGTCGCCGACGGCTTGGCCGAACCCGATCTGCTCAAGGCCGCACCACGCCGCGCCAAAAAGGCAATCGCCCAGGACAAGCGCTTGGTGGAGCTGGTCGCGACCATCCACAACGCCGCCGACGGCGAAAAGCCGACCCTCACCCGCATCGGCCGACAGTTGGAACGCCAAGGCGTTCTCACCAAGACCGGGGCGCGGACCTGGGCGCCGTCGAGCGTCAAGGCGCTGCTCGACCGCGCCCGCGAGCAAGGCTTGCTGGACGGACAGCCTAGCACTGCGGTGGAATAGCCTTACATCGGAGACCAGCCTTGATCGAGATCGCGTCATGACCCCCACCCAGTGCAAAACAGCTCGCCGGAGGCTTGGCTGGTCCATCGAGGAGTTGGCGCATCGAGCCATGCGCAGCCCCACCGTTGTTGGTGAGTTCGAGCGTGGCAAGAAGCCCGCCAGTGCGGCGGTTCTCGCCTCCCTCCGCCGCGCCTTTGCCGAGGCCGGGGTGGATGCGGAAGCCATCCCGGCCGACGACGGCAACGAAGCAGAGGATGCGGCATGTTCACGGTGAGCGAGGACGAACGCGCGGCGATCTGCCGGGCGTATGAGGAGGGCGGCGAATGGGCGGCCGTTGCGGAACTGCACCGCTACTTTTCCATTGAGGACAATCAGAGTGCTCTGTACGCGGTGCGCAGCATCTTACGGTGGAGGCCAGCTTCTTTGCCACCGCCGTTGCGCTGAGGAAGCAATAGGTCGTTGCAATAGATGTCGATAGCTTCGTCACGTCATCGGTCAAGAGGTGGTCATTCGGATCTGATGGTACGTTTAGATAACGGTGCCTTAGTTGCTTGGCGGCGATCCGCTTTTTCGGCACCAGCGAGAACATCATCGACAACTGCCTTCAGCATCGCAGGCGAAAACGGCTTCTGGAGTACCAAGCAGCCACAATCCTCAACGCTCCGCATTGATCTGTTCGATGGTTCGCCGGTCACGATGATGGCGGGGATGTTCTGTTGGAGCAGGCTACGGACGCAGGCGATCGCGTCGGCGCCGGTGCGGCTGCCCGGAAGCCGCCAGTCAACAACCATGAGAGCAGGTGGGCAGCTCTGCCCAAGCTTCTCTGAGGCCTCCTCTTGCGATCCAGCCGCAACGACGTGGAAACCCCATTCGACCATGAGCCATTCCAAAGCCATGAGGATCAGGGGATCGTCATCGATCAGCAAGACCGTGGTCATGGCTGTCCTGACATCTGGATTGCGCGACAGGATCAGCATGGGCACGAAGCCGATCAGGGAACAATTGGACCATTTGAGTACGAATTGACGGTGGAGTTGGCGAAGAGTTTGCTTGGCGCCAAACCGGCGTGGCCGAGCACCGCTCAATCGATGGCGTAGGCATGAAACGAACTTTGTCGGCTGGCTCAGTACCTACCGGTGCAAGAGAGAATTCGCTTTTTGGCCGATCAGCGGCAAAGCCGCAAACCCTGGACATGCGAAATCTTCTCCGGTCTACTTGTGGAGGGTGGTGCCATTTGGCGATGAGGCGGGATGCAACGTCTGGCTTGGCTTTTCCTTGTGCTTGCCCTCATTTGCAGACCAGGGTGGGCGTGGTCTGCGGATTGGATCCGCGGGGATTTTTCGGATTGGACCCGCGAGGATAAGACCTTCTGGCTGAATGTGGGCGTCGGCGCGGTGGCGCTGGGGTGGGGCGCTTGGTCTTGGGACTGGGGAACGTCCGGGCCGCGCTTCCAGGATGAGGGCTGGTTTGGCCGAACGACGGCGGAAGGCGGGGCCGACAAGCTGGGGCACGCGTGGTCGGGCTATGCGATCAGCCACCTGTTCGCCAACCGCTACGAGCACTTCGGCTACAGCCGAACCGAGGCGGCGCGCTACGGCGCGTTATCGTCGCTGGGCGTCATGGGGCTGATCGAGGTCGGCGACGCCTTCAGCGACGACTACGGCTTTTCCTATCAGGACATGCTGTTCAACGTGGCGGGGGCGGCGCTGGGCTACGTGCTGTGGGAATATCCGGAGATCAAGCGCAAGGTAGACTTCCGCGCCGAATACGACCCATTCCCGAGCGGCAAGCGCCAGGTGGACATCACCACCGACTACCAGCGCACCAAATACCTGCTGGCGGTGAAGGCGGACGGCTTCGACGCGATCGAGAACCCCTGGCTGAAGCACTTGGAGTTCCACGTCGGCTACTACGCCCGCAACTACGCCGAATACCAGCCCGGCTCCGTCGACCAGCGGGAACGGCACCTCTACATCGGCCTCGGGCTAAACCTGACCAAACTGCTGTCGCCGCATGTCAACACGGGCGGCGTGCTGAACTACGTGCAGGTGCCCTACACTTACGTCACCTTGGACCGCAACCTGGACTAGCGATGATCGTATATCGGGTAGTGATGCGGGATAGTATCGATAACGGCTTTACCGGAAAATGGTGGACCATAGCGCCTTGCCGTATCTGTTCTAGCAATGTGAGCCGAAGCCAATCAGTGCGAGGCAATCGCCCCAGAACCGACCCAGCCATCCGGATAGTTGGGTTGTAGCGCCCGGGAATTCTGCAAGGGCCATCATCTTCATGGTTCCCTCAAAAGTTACAGACCAAACCTAAACGGGACCGACCATTAATTCAGTGCACGCGCCAACCGGCAATGGCAGTCAGCGCAGAGAATAACGCGTTTGCTGTGAATGGCTTTAGCAAATATGCCCACCCTTTGTCCTCTACAGCAGCACGGTATTGGTCGTCAGCATTTCCAGTCATTGTGATAACCGGAATAGAAAGATCGCATCGCTCCAAGAACTCTTCTATGCCCATAACGAAGCTGATATCGCCCTCCGCTTCCGATAATGGAAGGTCGATAATTACAACATGTGGGATAAAGTTATGGATTTGCATTTGGTGTTCTGCTTCTCTAATTGTGTTGACTGGAAGCACTTGGAACCCCCAGTAATCTAGGGTGGCGCGAAGGGCCTCGCATACTTGCGTATGCGGATCAATGACAATAATGAAATAATCTTGAGGTGTTGAAATGACACTCACAACACCAGCACCTCTCGAGAAAAAAGAAAGCGCAATCTATAAATCTCCTATTTATTTTTAGTTAAACAGATTAACCCTCGAAAATGTTGTGGGATTTTTGGCGTGTCCGTTTGGGAAACCCATAGCTTCTGGTGAGCTTCGCGGCTCTGCTGGATTCTGCGGTGGCTCCAAGGATTAGTGAGACCTGTGCCGCCGTGTGACGCTGTTGCACCGAGGCAGCGAGAGTTGGAGCCTGCAGGTCGGTGCAACAGCGTCACTCACGGGCAAAGTCGGCTGGATCGCGTCCAGAGCGGACCAACTCGACCATGTGCTGCCGGAATTCCGGCGGAAAGGGGACGGGTTTCCGGCATCGGTCAACACCTCCTGCGCAAGTCAGATGGTGGCCACCGAGCCGGGGCAACTCCACGTCGGGCCGGACTGGAGCGTCGGGTGCACGCGACGGGGTACCCGCCGCACCTTCTGGAAGCGGGCCATGGCCGTTTGGCAAGCCACGACTGCGCCAGCATGCACGAGTTGCGTGTTTGTTGAGTGCGAAGCGCCATCTCCGTTCCCGCGCCGCTGTCGACCCGTCATATACCCATTGAATGATCGACGTCACCCACGAGACCCAATACGATCATGGGACATTCGGACTTCTCGCTATCAAGCCACCACATGCCCAACGACCATCCGACGTCGCCTTGTCTCGGCACCGAAGGCGATGCCTCTCGTGACGACTGACAGGTGGCTCGGCCTAGTCACGACCGAAAAGGCCTCCACGTGGGTCCCGCTGCTTCTGCTTCTGATCGCGGCCCCCCTGTTCGCTGTCATCCTCACCAGTGCTTTTAGCGTCAGGACCGAGCAGGAAGCCGAACTTTACGAAGAGGCCGACCGTTGGCTCATCAACATCGAAGACGAGCAGAAGCATGTCTTCGGCGAAGCCAGCCGCGCGTTGAGCGCGCTCATCGACGCCGGGGTCGGGGCGATGAGCCCGGCCCGATGCGCCACTGTCCTGGCGCGTCTGAGAACATATTACCCACGTCACTTAATGTTCACCGTTAGCGACGCCAATGGTGTCATTCGATGTTCCACCGAACCTTTGGCGCTCGGTCATTCCATTGCGGATCGGTCCACCTTCCAACAAGCCCACATCACTGACGAGATCATTCAGGGCTTAAGCCGACCATCAGAGTATTCTGGCAAGCCGATGATCCCATTGGTCAGACGGTACATGGATGAGGCCGGACGGTTTGCCGGAACCGTCAACGCGGTGATCGACATCGCTTGGCTTGAAGATCTCCTGCAGCGCAAGCCCTTGCCTCCGCATGCCAGCCTGTTGATCGCGGACCGGGCGGGGACGGTGTTCGCGCGTGCTCCGGAAGGCAGCGCCCCACCGGGAGGGTTGCCAGAGTTCCTGCAGCCGCTGCTCGCGGAAACGCAACGCGGGGTGACTGACATCAATGACGGCCGGGGCAGACATCTGATTACGGCCCATTCGCCGCCGGAAGTCGGCGTGAGGGAAACCCGCAGCATCTTGAATATCGATCGAGATGGCAGGATGGCGGCGGCCGACGCCGCGATGCTACGGTCGCTGCTGATTTCCGCAACCGTGCTCCTGGGCTCGATCCTGGCGGTGTCATGGGTGCTGCGCCGTCACCTGCGCTATCGCGAGCGCACCGAGGAGGAACTCAAGCGCGCCAAGACCAGCTCCGAACAGGCCGCAGCCGCTCAGCGCCGGCAATTTGACGAGCTGAAAAGCCTCTACCACACCGCCCCCATCGGCCTTGCCGTGTTCGACCGCGCCCTGAACTTCGTCCGCGTCAATGAGGCTCTGGCCGAGATGAACGGCGTGCCGGCCGCCGACCACATCGGACGGCATGCATGGGACGTTGTCCCGTCCCTGCGCGAAACGGCGGAGCCCCTGCTTCGCCAAGTCCTCGACACCGGAGAACCCGTCCGCGGCGCTGAACTGCACGGCACGACGAATCGCCACCCCGGCATCGAGCTCGACTGGATCGAGGACTTCTACCCTCTAAAGGGGGCCGACGGCGCGGTCGTTGCAGTCGGCGTCATTGTCCGTGACGTGACGGAGGAGCGCCGGGCCAAGCGGTCGCTGGATGCCGCCAAGCGGGAAGCCGAGGCAGCCTCGCGGGCGAAGTCCAAGTTCCTGGCCGCCGCCAGCCATGACCTTCGCCAGCCCATGCAGTCGCTGTTCCTGTTCGTTGGGGCTTTGGAACGGCACCTCGACGGGTCGGGGCGGGAGAAACTGGTCCATCTGGAGCGTAGTCTGGATGCCCTCAAGGGGTTGCTCGACAGCCTGCTCGACGTGTCCAAGCTTGACGCCGGCTTGGTGAAGGCCACGCTTGAGGATTTCCCCTTGAACACCGTCATCGACGAACTCCGAGTGGCCTACCAGCCGGTCGCCGAGAGCCGGGGGCTGACATGGCATATGCTCGACTGTTTCGAGACGGTCCGCAGCGACCGTGTCCTTTTGGGGCGCCTGCTGCGCAATCTGATCGAGAACGCGGTGCGTTACACCGAGCGCGGGGGTGTCACGGTCCGCTGCGTGCCGGAGCTGGAGCACGTCCGGATTGAGGTGGAAGACACCGGAATTGGCATTCCACCGGAGGAACTCGACCGCATCTTCGACGAGTTCCATCAGGTTGCCAACGTCGAGCGCAACCGGCAGCAGGGGCTCGGATTGGGCCTCGCGATCGTGCAACGGATCGCCACCCTGCTTGGCTATCAGGTCAACGTCCAATCCCAAGTCGGTCATGGCTCGACGTTCACCTTTGCGGTGCCGCGCGGAGCCGCCGCATTGCCCTCTGGTCCGGTCGAAGAGGCGGGGACCGCACGGCCAAGCCGGGAGTGGCTTGTCGTTGTCATCGACGACGACGTGATGGTGCTTATGGCCTTGCAGGCGATGCTCAAAGACTGGGGCTGCACCGTTGTCGTTGCGTCGAGTGCCGATCAGGCCATCGATCGCCTGCGCGTTGCCGGACGATGCCCTGATGTCATCTTGGCTGACTACCGGTTGGGTCAAGGGCGTCTGGGAACGGAGGCGGTCACCCGGATACGGGATTACTGCCAGCACGCCATCCCCGGGGTCCTGTTGACCGGGGAAACCGGTACGGAGAGTTTGCGTGAGGCGGCAGCCCATGGACTTCTCATCCTGCACAAGCCGGTCTCGGCCAAGCTCTTGGTCGAAACGTTGCGCACACAGTTGAATGAGGCTGCTTGAACCGCGCCGGGATTGTCGGAGGCCCCGTTTCTTGAGAGACTGGGGTCAACATGACGAAGCAAGCATCACCCAAATACGCTCCTGAAGTCCGCGAGCGCGCGGTTCGGATGGTGTTCGAGCACGAAGGTGAACACGCGTCGCAGTGGGCGGCGATCAGTTCGATCGCGGCGAAGATCGGCTGCACGGCGGAGACACTGCGCGGCTGGGTCCGGCAGGCCGAACGTGACCAGGGCAAGCGGCCGGGGCCGAGCAGGGACGAACAGGAGCGGATCAAGGCGCTGGAGCGCGAGAACCGGGAACTGTGAGCTGGTCCCCGTTTCCCGGACAGATTTGCGGTTGGAATAAGCTTGGTTCAGGTTCGTGTCATGCCGCCAATCTGATCCGGTCCGATGTGCCCTGGTAGGCCTCGTCCGGGGTTCTGCCGCCGAGCGCCGAGTGCGGGCGGTCGGCGTTGTAGTAATCGATCCAGCGGCCGATCCCGGCCCTGGCCTCGCTGCCCGTTTCGAAGGCGTGGAGGTAGACGCACTCGTATTTCATCGATCGCCACAGCCGTTCGATGAAGACGTTGTCCATCCACCGGCCGCGCCCGTCCATCGACACCCGAATGCCGGCCGCGGTCAAGAGCCCGGTGAAGCGTGGGCTGGTGAACTGGCTGCCCTGATCAGTGTTGAAGATGTCCGGTCGTCCGTGCCGTGCCATCGCCTCCTCCACGGCCTCGATGCAGAACTCGACGTCCATGGTATTCGACAACCGCCATGCCAGAACGCGGCGGGATGCCCAGTCCATGACGGCGACCAGGTACAGGAAGCCGCGGCGCATGGGAATGTACGTGATATCGCTGCACCACACCTGGTCGGGGCGGTCGATGGGTAAGCGTTGCGTGACGACACCTCCGACGTGATCCTGGTTCATGAAATATTCCGCTGGTCACAGATCAGCGGGGAAAGAGGATGTCGGGCCAGGATCTGGAGAGTTATTGGCGCAGTCATGCCGAGGCATGGAAGGTCAGCGGGCAGACGCTGAAGGCCTATGCTGAGGCCCATGGAATTGGACGGTGGGCTTTGGGGCGGTGGTCGCGCCGCTTTGCCGCTGTGGAGGAGGTGAGCGCTCCGGGTCATAGGGATAGTCCTGGTGCTGTCCCTATGACGGCGAGCGCTCCCTTGATGATGGAGATCGTCGAGGCGGCTCCCCGTCGGCGGCGCTGGTCGCAGGTGGAAAAAGAGCAACTGGTGGCGGAGACCTGCGAGCCGGGCGTAAGCGTGTCGCTGGTCGCCCGCCGGCGCGGGGTCGATCCCAGCCTGTTGTTCCGCTGGCGCCGCCAGATGCTCACCCCGGCCGAGCCGCCGCCCCTCTTTGCACCGGTGGAGGTGGCGGACGCCACGCCGGTTCTCTCCCTCACGCCACCGGCGCCATCCGGTGCCGGCATGATCGAGATCGAATTGGCCGGTGGACGGCGCCTGCGGGTCGGGCGGGACGTCGATGCCGAAGCGCTGCGCCGGGTGGTGAGCGTGCTGGAGCGTCCATGATGCTGTCGATCCCGGCCGGTGTGCGCATCTACCTGGCGTTGGAACCCTGCGACATGCGCCGCGGCTTCGATGGGCTGGCGCTGCTGGTGCAGCAGTCCCTCGGCAAAGACCCGTTCTGCGGCCACCTTTACATTTTCCGAGGAAAAGGGGCGGACTGAGCGTCATTCAGCATACAGTTTCGAGTCGGCGCGGGTTGAGTACCCGTGGCACCCGCTGTACGGGAAGACGCTGCGGGTCGTGAACCGGACAGTACGCGGTGGCCACCCTGTCTTGTGGCTCGAAGAGCGCCCCGGAACGGCGCGGGAATTGCCGGCCTGGATGTGCGACGCGGCGTCCTGCCTTGATATGGCGGCCTTGGGGCCGCCGCAGGCCACAATCATTGCCCTTGGCGCATTGGCGGCAGTTCTCTCGGATTTACGGCGCTCGGCCAGCGATCGCGCAGCATCGGACAACTCACCCACGGAGGAGGTTGCCGATGACCAGACGACCGCGGCCGACATCCCAGCTCTCGCTTGCCCTCACGGTTCCGCTCCCGGGTCTCGTGGTTCCGGACGAGGTCGTGCAGGTCCTGGCGGACCTCCTCCTGGAAGCCGTCGGAGCCCGGCTGGGCACGGAGAAAAAGGAGGGCGGCCATGAGCCCCAAGATCACCGCTGATCACCTTGGCCGCGGTGCCGCGATCTATGTCCGCCAGTCCACACCCGGCCAGCTGATCAATCATACGGAAAGCCGCCGGTGGCAGTATGCCTTGGCCGACGCCGCACGCACGGCGGGGTTTGTCGATGTCATGATCATCGACGAGGACCTTGGCCGCTCCGGGTCCGGCCTCGAATCCCGCCCCGGATTCCAGAAGCTGGTGGCGGCGGTCTGCGCCGGTACCGTCGGTGCGGTCTATTGCATCGAGGCTTCGCGGCTGGCCCGCAATGGCCGGGATTGGCACCACCTCATTGACCTCTGTGCCCTGGCCGGGGCGCTGGTCGTCGATCCCGACGGTGTCTATGATCCAAGGCTGCTGAACGACCGCCTTCTGCTCGGCCTGAAGGGAACGATGTCGGAGTACGAACTCAGCCTGCTGCGCCAACGCGGCATCGAAGCCCGGGATGGCAAGGCCCGGCGGGGTGAGTTGCGGTTCACGCTGCCGCCCGGCTACTGCTGGAACGAGGCCGGACGGATCGAAATCGATCCTGACGAGCGCGTTGCCGGCGCCATCCGCATGCTGTTCAGCAGGTTCCGCGAACTGGGCAGCGCCCGCCAGGTCTTTCTCTGGGCGCGCGCCACCGAACTGTCGCTCCCTGTCGTGCGGCGCAATCTCACCGCCTGCAAGATCCTCTGGCAGCCGCCGGCCTACCACACGGTGATCCAGGTCCTGCAGAACCCGATCTATGCCGGCGCCTACGTGTTCGGCCGGCGGGGCAACCGGACGCGGGTCGTCGAGGGACGGGCCCGCAAGACGAGCGGGCATAAGCGGGAGCGCACTGAGTGGAATACCCTGCTGCGCGACAACCACGAGGGCTACATCACCTGGGCCGAGTTCGAGGACCATCAGCGCATGCTGGAGGAAAACGCCCACATGCAGAAGCGTGCCGCCCGCAAGGCTGGCCGGGGTGGCCGGGCTCTGTTGACGGGGCTGGTTCGGTGCGGGCGCTGCGGCCGCAAGATGAGGGTGTTCTACGGCATGCAGTCTGGACATGCGCACCGCTACCAGTGCCGGGGCGACGACGCCCATGTCGGGGTCGGTCTGTGTGTCGGCATCGGCGGTATCCGCGTTGACCGGGCGGTCGTGGCCCAAATGCTGGAAGCCGTCTCTCCCCGTGCGGTGGAGGCGGCCCTGCTTGCCGCCGACCAAGCGGCCGCGGCGGGAATGGAAGAGCGAGCGGCATTGGAGCGCGAACTGGAGGCGGCCCGCTACGACGCCTCTCTGGCCGCTCGCCGGTATGACCTCGTGGAGCCGGAAAAGCGCCATGTCGTCAGAGAGCTGGAAGCGCGGTGGAACACGGCTCTGGAACGGGTGGCGCAGATCGAACGCCGGATCGCTGAGACTGAGGCGCGCGCCGCGGCGCGCCCAAGGGTGGACAAGGCGGCTCTTCTGGAGTTGGCTCATGATCTGTCGGCCGCCTGGAATGCACCGACAGCGGATGCACGAACCCGGCAGCGTCTGACCCGGCTGCTCGTGGAGGAAGTGATGATCGACCTCGACGACGCGGCGCACGAGGCCGTCATTCTGATCCATTGGGTTGGGGGGCGGCATACCGAACTGCGCGTGCCACGGGCCAGAACCGGCCGTCGGCAGGAGGGCGGCAATCCAGGAGCGGTGGAGGTGGTGAAAAAACTTGGCGGCCATTGGCCGGACCGCGAAATCTCGATGACGCTGAACCGCATAAAGTGCCGGACCGAAACCGGAGAGACCTGGACGGCAATGGCGGTTCGGCTGTTGCGGGAGCGATTGTCCATTCCCGACTTCGACCCGACCGTGCCCCGTCCCGAGACGATGACGGCCGACAAGACAGCGAAGCGGCTCGGTCTCTCCATCCCATCCGTGCTCCGCCTTATCCAACGTGGGGTCCTGCCGGCAACGCAGCTTGTCCCCTCAGCCCCTTGGCACATCCCAGTCGCCGCCCTGGACACGGATGCCGTACGAACGGGCGTGAACGAGATAAAGGCGCGGCGCCCGAAAAACCTCGTTGATTATCATAGAGATGAGATGATGCGGTTGCCGGGACTCTGAAAGGAGGGATGCACTATGTCACGCGCTTCGGTGGGCGCGTGAAAATCCTCTACGCCGATCAGAACGGCCTGTGCCTGTTCGCCAAGAGGCTGGAGCGGGGCCGTTTCGTCTGGCCGACGACGCGGACCCCGGGCGGCACGGTGGTGCTGACGCCGGCGGAGTTGTCCTTGCTTCTGGAGGGGCTGGAATGGCGCCATACGGTGCCGGTATCCCGGCCGACCGCGGCGGGGTAAACGGGAGGAAAGTTGAGGAAATCCACGGGCTTGGCTGGCCTGGATCGGTGATCTGAGGTATCATCGGCCATGCGCTTCGACCTCGACAACCTGCCCGCCGATCCAGCCCTGCTCCAGCAGCTGGTGCGCGATTTGGCCGAGGTCGTGGAGCGCCAGAAAGCCAATCTGGCGGAGTTGGAGTCCCTGCGCCAGCAACTCCGGCAGATGCAGCGCACTGTTTTCGGGCGGCGCTCCGAACGGCTCGATCCCGACCAACTCGACCTTGGGCTGGACGACCTGGAGGCGGACATCGCCCGGGTCGAGGCCAAACTCGCCGCCGACCGCCCGGACACCGCGCCGGAACCGGCGAACGAGCGGGAGGGGCGCGGCCGCGACTGGCCCGATCACCTGCCGCATCACGACATCATCGTGGAACCGCAAGGGTTGGACGCCGGGGCCGGTGTCTGCCCCTGCTGCGGAGGCGCCCTGCACGCGGCCGGCGAGACCATCGCCCGGATGGTGGACTATGTGCCGGCCCAGGTCCGGGTGCTGCGCATCCGCCGGCCCAAATACGCCTGCCGCGGCTGCGGCACGCTGCACCAGGCGCCGGTCCCGGAAAAGCCGGCCGCCAAGGGCATGGCCACGCCGGCGATGCTGGCGCACATCATCACCAGCCGCTACTGCGATCATCTGCCCTTCTACCGCCAAGCACAGATCCTGGCCCGCAACGGCTTTCCTGTGGATCGCTCGGTTCTCGCGGGGTGGGCGGGACAGGCGTGCTGGTGGCTGGAGACCGTGCAGGAGGAACTCGCGAAGGCGGTGTTCGCCTCGACCAAGCTGTTCGCCGACGACACGCCGATGCCGACGCTGGCGCCGGGAACCGGCCGGGTGAAGACCGGCCGGTTCTGGGCTTATGCCCGCGACGACCGGCCCTGGCAGGGAACAGACCCGCCGGCCGTGGTCTACGCCTACACCAGCGATCGCAAGGGCGAGCGCCCGGCCGGCCATCTCCGGGATTTCCACGGGGTGCTGCAGGTGGACGGCTATGCCGGGTTCGAGCGGCTGGCCGCCGGCAACCGGGTGGTGCTGGCGGCGTGCTGGAGCCATGCCCGCCGCCGCTTTTACGATCTGGCCGAGAACGGCTCGCCGATCGCGGCGGAGGCGCTGCGCCGCATCGCCCGGCTCTACGCGATCGAGGAGCGCATCCGCGGCCGCACGGCCAACGAGCGACGGCAGCTCCGGCAAGCCGAGGCCGCGGCGCAGGTGGCGGAGCTGAAGGCATGGCTGGAGCGGGAACTCCCACGCCTGCCGGGCCGCTCCAAGCTGGCCGAGGCGATCCGCTATGCGCTCGGCCGCTGGAAGGCGCTGTGCGTCTACCTGGACGACGGCCGGGTCGAGATGGACACCAACACGGTCGAACGCTGCATCAGGCCCGTGGCCATCGCCCGTCCATTGTGCCCATGCCGGGCAGGATGTTGACGTCCATTACCGCTGGCATCCGCTGTATGGCCGTCGCGTACGGGTGATGTGGAGCGAGGCGCGCGCCATTGGCCATCTGGTTTTCGTCGAGGCGGCGCCCGGCATCATCACGGTGTTGCCGGAATGGATGCTGGACCCTGTCATCTGCGCCGGCATGGTACTCGGTACGCCGCGGGTCGCGGTGGAAGCGATCATCAACCTTCAGCGTCAGCTGAGCGACAGCGGATTCAGGCGAAGCTCTCCAGGCGATGCGATCATCGTCCCGGAGGAGCGACATGAAGACGCCGTCAGCATCAACACGACGGGCCAGGACCCGGCGCCAGCTCAGCATGACCTTCGACACCGCAAGGCTGCGGGCGATCAGCCCGGCCGACCGCGCCGCGGCGGTGGTGCAATTGGCCCTTCTCCTGATGGAAGCCGCAGGTGCCGGAACCGGGGAGCGTGACGATGGCGAACACTGATCTCCTGCCGCCGTCGGTGCTCAAGCGCAAGGCCGTGGTCTACGTCCGCCAGTCCTCCCCGGCGCAGGTCCAGACCAACCTGGAGAGCAAACGCCGGCAGTACGAACTCGTTGATGCGGCCAAGCGCCGAGGCTTCCGCCGGGTCGAGGTGATCGACGACGATCTCGGGCGCTCCGCCAGCGGCACCATGGCGCGGCCCGGGTTCGAGCGGCTGGTGGCGTCGCTCTGTGCAGGCGAGATCGGCGCCGTGCTGTGCCTCGACGCCTCCCGGCTCGCCCGCAACGGCCGGGACTGGCACCACCTGCTCGAACTCTGCGGGCTCGTCGAGGCCAGGGTCATCGACCTCGACGGCATCTACGATCCGGGGCGGCCGAACGATCGGCTGCTGCTGGGCATGAAGGGCAGCATGAGCGAGTTCGAGTTGGGAGTGCTGCGGACCCGGATGCTTGATGCCGCCCGCAGCAAGGCGCGGCGAGGCGAACTGCGCATCAGCGTGCCGATCGGCTACATCTGGCACCGAGAGGTCGGTCTGGGATTCGATCCGGACCTGCGGGTTCAGGAGGTGATCCGCCTCGTCTTCACCCGCTTCCGGGAGCTGGGCAGCGCGCGCCAGGTCCTGCTGTCGCTGGCAGCAGAAGGAGTCTGCTTCCCGCGGCCGTCTGACGGCAAGAGACTGATCAGCTTCGACTGGACGCCGATCCGCTACCGCAATGTCATCAGTGTGCTCAAGAACCCCTTCTATGCCGGCGCCTACGTTTACGGAAAGAGCCAGCACCGCACCGAAATCGTCGAAGGGCGGGCGCGGAAGAGCTATGGCCACGGCAAGCCGCTTGAAGAGTGGGAGGTTCTGCTGAAGGATCACCACGAGGCTTACGTGGACTGGGACGAGTTCGAGCGCAACCAGACGCTGCTCGCCGCCAACGCCTACGGCCGGGTCGGCGGCGCGAAGTCGGGGCGCGGCGGGCGCGCCTTGCTGGTCGGCGTCCTGAGCTGTGCGCGGTGCGGGCGACGGCTGGCGGTGTCCTACCGTGGCCGCAGCCCGAGCCAAGCCGGCTATCGCTGCGACCGCCCGAACCAGATGCTCGGGCTGCCACGATGCCTTGGGTTCGGAAGTTCCCGGGTGGACGAGGCGGTCGCCGGCGAACTTCTGCGAGCCGTCGAGCCGATGGCGATCGAGGCCGCGCTGGAAGCTGAGCGGAGGCATATGGAGCACCAGACCGAACGACGGCGGATGGCGGAGTTGGATCTTCAGAAGGCGCGCTACGAGGCGACGCTGGCGGAACGGCGCTATGTCGCCTGCGATCCCGACAATCGGCTGATCGCCGCGCAGTTGGAAAAGAACTGGGAGGCGGCGCTTCAGCGTGTCGAGGCGTGCGAAGCGCGGGTCGCGTCCGTGTCGGCTCCCGTTCCGGCTCCCGCGGCGCCGGACTTCGCCGGGCTGGCGGACGACCTGCAGGCCGCCTGGAACGCGCCGGGGGTGACCACCAGGGCGCGTCAACGGCTGCTGCGGACATTGATCGTCAACATCATCGCCGACGTCGACGAGGCGGCGCGCGAGGTCATCCTCACCATCCATTGGCGCGGGGGCCAGCACTCGCAGCTGCGTCTCACCAAGCCGCAAACCGGGGAGCACGGTTGCCGGACGCCGGAGGAAGCGATGGCGGTGATCCGCAGCATGGCGACGCGCTGGTCGGATGCGGACATCGCTGCGCAGCTGAACCGGATGGGCATGCGCACCGGGCAGGGGAAATCCTGGACCGGGCACCGTGTCAGCTCGTTGCGCCGGGTCCATGGCATCCGCGCCTACCGGTCGGCCGAGAAGGATGGCGAATGGCTGACCCAGTACGAGGCCGCCGCGGCGCTCGGCATCTCGCGCCACCGACTTCGGCGCCTTATGGATGCCGGGCTGATCGTCGCCGAGCAGGTGGTGCCCGGCGCTCCCTACCAGATCCGCGCCTCCGACCTTCGGGAGCAACGGGTTCTTGCCACCATCGGGCGGAAGGGAGAACCGTGCCGCCTCGCTTCCGAGGATCAACTTTCAATGTTTCCAGACACTTGAAGAAGAGGGGCACAATGAACACACCATCGCCTTGAGTCGTAAAAACAGCCTGTTCGCCGGTTCCGAAGGCGGCGGCCACCGCTGGGCGGTGATCGCCTCGCTGGTAGAAACCTGCAAGCTCAACGGTGTCGAGCCGTTCGCCTACCTGCGCGACATCTTGGAGCGCATGGTGAACGGCTATCCCGCCAGCCGTGTCGCCGACCTGCTCCCGTGGAACTGGAAGCCGGCCGTCAACGCCTGATCCGGTGCGATCACGCTCCGCTTACGTCGATGGTCAGGTCGCGCAGCAGGTATGGCCAGATCTTGTGCTCGGGATGCGGCACGCTCGTCTTCGGGCGCTGGTAGACCGCCTGCAAGCCCATCCGTGTCATCAGGCGGCGAACCCGCTTGCGATTGACCTCGTGGCCGTGCCGACGGAGATGCCGGGTCATCTGCCGGTTGCCGTACCAGGGCGTTTCCAGGAACTGCTCGTCGATCAGCCGCATCAGCTCCAGGTTCGCGGCCGGCTCGCCTTTGGCCGGCCCGTAGTAGCTGGATCGGCTGATGGAAACCAGCTTGCACTGCCGGGTGATCGACAACCGCGGATGCTCCGGCTCGATCAACTCCCGCCTCCGGCCGACGCTCATCGACCGGAGGCCTTGCGCAAAAAATCGCGTTCCACGACCAACTGGCCGATCATCGCGTGCAGCTTTTCCACCTCGCCCTGATGGCTGGCTTCGGCGACTTCCGCCTTGGCGGAGAACACCCCGGCCATCCCCTCGATGGCCTGCTTCTTCCAGGCGTTGATCAGCGTCTGGTGCACCCCGTGCTTCGCGACAAGCTGCGACACCGTCAGCTCGCCCCGGATCGCCTCCAGCGCCACCTTCGCCTTGAACTCCGCCGAATACCGTTTCCGTTTCCCCGTCATCGGGTCCGTCCTTCCTGATGGGCGAACCAAGCTTATCCGACTGTCCGGGAAACGGGGACCAGCTCACTACCTAAACGTTCGAGAAGGTCATGGGCAGAGCCATTCAGCTATCCCTTTTCTGATCCTGCATTGGCTGATAGCCGGCGGGAGCCCGCAGTCGGTGGGGACAGAATGGTGGAGTCCCTGATGGAGGGCACGACGACGGGTCTTTCCCACTCCTCGCCCTCGATCGAAGGGAGGCACGCCCTCCGTTGGAGGTGGGAACTCTTGAAGGGCTCCCGAGTTGGGCTTTTGTTGCGATGCAACATTGCTCTGCAAGTGTGACGCACCGACAGGTTGGGAGGATGCGATGACCATCACGCAATTGCTTCAAAACAGTCCCGCCAAGGCAAACGAGCTGTTCGCCAAACTGTCCGACACCTCCAGCGGCGCGGTGAAAACCCGCGAGAAGCTGCTGGCCGAGTTGAAGGAAGAGTTGGAAGTTCAAGCACGTCTGGAAGAGCAACATCTCTTCCCAGTCCTAAAGAAACACAGAGAAACCAAGGACTTGGTGGCGGACGCAATCAACGACAACAAGCAGGTTCGCGCGCTGCTGACCGACCTGGAGCGTACGCCCAAGGACGATGATGGCTTCGCTCAAAAGGTTACGGCGCTGAAGAAGGTCTTTCAGCAGCACGTACGCGACGAGCGCAAAGAGCTGTTGCCGGCCGTGCGCAAAGCGCTGAGTGAGGAAGAAGCGCAGGCAGTCACCGAGAAGCTGGAGGCTGGCCGGGCCAGGATCGAAGAAGCCAAGCGCGACGAAGCCGAAGAACGTCGTGCCGCCGCACGCCGCGAACGCGAGGAGGCGGAGCGCGTGGAGGCTGAAGCGGAGGCCGAAAGGCAACGCATCCGTGAAGCGAGTGCCGCGCTGACGCGCCCAGCGGAAGCGATGACGGAGGGCAGCGTGCAGGCGCTGAAGACCGGTGGGACGTTGACGCAGGCCGGAGCTGAGGTCGCTACGGAAGCCTCGCGCCAAGCGGCGGGCCTCATCGGCCAGGCGGCACAACAGACGGCCTCGACCATGACTCGCACGGCCAGAAGCTACGCCGATACGGCGCTACCGTCTCGCGCCGCCATCCAGACTATGGCCGCCCTGCCGATGGCGACCGCCGACGCCACCCGCGAGGTGGTTGATGCCTGGATGGATTGGATGAACAAGTCTGTTGAAACGAGCAAACGTGCGTCTCAAGCTTTTGCGCATAGCGCCACCCCGATGCAACTCGTAGAGGTGCAGAGCCGATATGTGCAGGACAACATGCAGGCCATGATGGAAGTGGGCGAGCGAATGAGCCAGATCGCCATGCGAGCCATGCAAGGCATGACGTGCAGCGCTCATGACGCTGGTGAGAGAGCACAGGAAAAGGGTAACGGTCTGCGCTCACGGCGATAGGCGCGCAGACTGTCACGGCGGCTTTCCAACGGGGGCGAGCCGCCGTGTAAGGCAAAGCTGTTTGGCGAGACGGTTCACGGTATCCCAAATTTGAAGCGGGGCTTAGCGTCCCGCTATTCCCCCATCCACCACGGGCCGGAACTGGATCACCTTCGCCATCACCCCCGGCCCGCCGTGCGGCACGAAAAACCGGGTGGCGCCGGTGATCATCTCCTGGATCACCCCAACCTTCGTACGCCTCCGGTAAGCACCGCCTTGGCAAAGTAGGGGCCGGCGTCTGAGGTTTGCGTGGCGCGTCATCGCGCGGACGCAAACGAGTTGCAAACGTCATGGCTTATCAGCGGGTCGAGGTTCTGACAGGAACGGAGCGGCGGCGGAATTACACGCCATCGGAGAAGGTGCGGAGGCACCATCAACTTATCGAACACCGGGCAGAGCGAGGACGGCGGGCGGCAACCGTCTGCGGATTACGCCGCCAGTGGTGCGCCGACGACTTCGGCCCAGACCTGGAACGCCTGGGCGCGGGCCTTCCGATAGTCAGTGACGGGACTGTGGTCGCGGCGGAGATGAAACAGGTTGGCGATCGGGTCGTGAATGGCGAGGAAACGCTGGCCCTGGGCGGGGTCTTTGAAGCGCTTTCTTTGCCGTTCGCGCCGACGAGTGGGTTGGTGGGAATTCTCGACCCGGTTGTTCAGTCCCTTGTGCTGGCCGTGCTCCACCCCCGGCATGATCGCCCGCTTGGCGGCGTAGGCCTTCAGCTTGTCGGTGATCAGCACCCGCGGCGCCCGGCCCTGCTTCTTCAGCAGCTTGCGCAGCAAACGCTTGGCCGCCTTGGTATCGCGCCGGCTCTGGACCAGCACGTCGAGCACGAAGCCGTCCTGATCGACGGCCCGCCACAGGTGATGTTTGCGGCCGCCGATGGTCAGGACCACCTCGTCGAGGTGCCACTTGTCGCCCCGGCGCGGCGCCCGTCGGCGCAACCGGGTGGCGATCTCGGGGCCGAACTTCCGAGCCCACTGGCGCACCGTCTCGTAGCTCACGGTGATGCCGCGCGCCGCCAGCAGCTCCTCGACCATCCGCAGGCTGAGCGGAAAGCGGAAGTACAGCCAGACCGCCATCGCAATGATCTCGGCGGGATAGCGGTAGCCGGCGTAGCGGGGATCGGGGCGCGTCGTCATGCCGTCCCATACCCCGCACGGCCCGCCCCGGCAACTGGGGGTCAACAAGTTGACGGTGCCCGCAAATCCCATTGAGCCGTTTGTCCAGGGTGGTGCGAAGATCTCCGCTGGCATCGCCGCTTTAACCACCTCCCACAACTGGTCACAACGACGATCGGCAGTGTTTGCGTTCTGACGAGGGCAACCACCATTCCCCCTGTCGTTGTCATCTCGAAAACGGATACAATTTACTGAGTAAAGAAGAGCCACGCGACCGTGCCGACTGAAGCCAGCGCGGCGAGCGCTGCGCCGCTTCGCGTCATAACACCCTGGCGATACAACAGTACAACCATGCCGACCAGCAGCGGCGAGACGATCAGCAGTCCGATTTGGGCTTCATTCATTGGCACTGTCGCTTCCGTCGAATCGGTTGGTGGTTCGGGCGCGATATGGATGCTGCGAGCGTGGAGAACGGGCAGCCTTGATCGTCGTCAAAAGCAGCTGGACTTCATCGGATTCGGTCGCACATCGGATGGTGGGCACGCGGGACCGCGGTATCGGCGCCGTCAGGTGATCGCGCCGAACAGGGCCTCGATGAAGGGCGACGGGGCCGGTATGGTGTTGATGGGAGCAGCGGCGACCTGCCCGTAACGGACTATGGCGACGATCTGTTCGCCGGCGATGGTCTGCCGAGCGGTGTGATAGCTCTTGAGTCCGAGTCCTGGCCGGACCACCGCTTGGTGCCTATGGTCTGATCATGCGACGCTCTTTCGCGGGAACCACCCGATGCGCCGGAGTTGAATAGGCGCCTTCACAGGCAGCTGCTCATCACGAGCGGTTCGCGGCGGGGCGATGGTCAGCGTTGCAGCTCAAGAGGTAGCAATCATGAGGTCACTCATCTGAAAACGCGAATCACGCTGAATCGTTCGCCACCATCCTGGTTATCTTGCGCAAAATTTGTTCAATATTACTTCTACGAGGCTCGGCACGATGGTCGATTTTCCGCCAAGCATAGCGCTCGATGGGTGCCGGACCGCTTACTTATGCCTCCGTCAGGCTCAGTATGCATGCTCCGACGAGGCTGCCCAAAAAGAAGGCATTCTGTGTTTTTCCTCTATGGCGAAGAATTACGCCGAGATGGTGCTGCGCCATGGAAATATAATCCAGCGCTGGGAAGCAAAACAATTGCTCAAAAAAGTTCTGCGAGCCTGCAGGAGTGAAAATTGATTTTCACAGGAAGGGGTTTTTCCGGATGGAGTGCGGGAAAGCAGTAGAGACGGTTTATGATAGGACTGACAGCTCTGCCTCAAGGCATACGCCGATGCCTATCCTTTAGGCGGCCGCATTTTTATCTAATCACATACCGGTGTATTTTTGTATAATGCTCCAGGGAAGAAAAGGGCGGCCCTTGGAGACAGGAATTGCTGAAGTCCTTACAGAAGCGAGCGCCTCGTAAAAAAGCCAACCGCCTGCTGTCATTCCTCCTGCTCATCGCTGCTCCGTTGCTGGCGTTCGAGCTCTTTCCGATCATGCAGCTTCATACGGCCCGTGAGGCCGAGCTTCGACAGGATGCCAGCCACTTTCTCGACCTTGTGGACGCGGAACAAAGACGGATCATACAGGACATCCATCACATCCTGTTCGCTCTTACCGAAGCGGGGGTGGGGAGTATGGACGCCACGGCCTGCCAGGAGGTCATGTCCCGGATCAGGGCCAAGTATCCGAGCTACATGGCAATGGAAATTTCCGACGCGAACGGTGCCGTATGGTGCTCGACGGACTCCATGACGGTGGGGCGGGTGATTGCAGGTCGGCTCCTCCAGGATGCGGCGAGCACCGATGGCATCGTCACAGGCCAGTCCATGCGATCGCCGATCACGGGACAACCCGCCATTCCCTTCGCCCGTGCCCATCGCCGGGAGGATGGAGATTATCATGGAGTGATTGCGGCACTTCTCGACACCGCTTGGCTGCGGGAGTCCCTCACACAGGACTCTTTGCCGGACAACACCTGTCTCCTTGTCGCCGACCGTGACGGAACGGTTCTCGCAACCATCCCTGACGCACCGGAACTGGCCGGCCGCTTGTTGCCGGAACCGTTCGGTGCTTTGTTGCGCGAGGCGACCAAAGGTGTGGTTGAATTGGCGGGGATGGACGGTCGGCCACGGGTGTTTGCCTATTCACCGGCAACGTCGGGTGCCCGGGGTCTGTATCTGCACGTCGGGCTCGACAAAGCGACGGCGATGCGTCCCATCCACACCGCAACCTTCTGGACCGTGGCCATCTTTCTTGGGCTGCTCCTGACCACGGGCCTCGGCGCCCTGTGGGGTATACGCCGTTTTCTGAGAGTGCGCGAAGAGGCCCAGCACTCCGCCCGCAAAGTCAGCGTGTTGCTGGCCAACACCGTGGATGGCATCATCGAGTTCGATCGGGACTGGCGATTCCTCGGACTCAACGACATGGCCAGGACCCTGGTCGCTCAAGGCCGCGACCTGCTCGGCATGCGGCTGTGGGACGCTTTTCCCGAACTCGCCGAAGGCCAACTGGCGGATGAGTTGCGCAGGGCCATGACCGAACGGGTTCCGGTGGACGTCGAATTCCGCGGTCCGCAGACCGGCCGCTGGTTCTGGCTCCGAGCGTTTCCCACCCCGAGGGGCCTGACCGTCCATCTGTTGGACATTTCCCGACGGACGATGGCCGAAGAGGAACTTCGGGCAAGCAACGAACGCCTCAGCTTGGCCCTGCAGTCGGCTCAGGCCGGCAGTTTCGACTGGGATTTGCGCACTGGGCGCGGGCACTGGTCGGAGGGCAGTTATCGCCTGTTCGGCTTGGACCCGGAGAGCGATGCTCCCTGCTTGGAGTCCTGGCTCCGTACAGTGAAACCGGACGATGTCGAAACCATCACGGCCGCGGCTCAGGCGCAGCTCTTCGGTGAGCGGAAGCCCTATCTCGTACTGGAATACCGCATCATGCTCCCGGATGGGGCGGTCCGATGGGTGTTATCCACCGGACGTGTCCACTACGACACGGACGGCACGCCGTTGCGCATGAGCGGCCTGAACATCGACATCACCGAGCGCAAGTCCGTGGAGGCGGCCTTGCAGCGGAGCGAACGTAATCTCGCCATTGCCTTGAACGCCGCAAACGCCGGTCTGTGGGATCTTGATCTCCGCACTGGCGTCGTGACCTGGTCGGACGGCATGTACCGTCTGTTGGGTGTCGATCCGACGACGTTCCACCCCAGTGAACCCGCGTTCTACGACCTGGTTGTTGCGGACGATCACCCGGTGTTGCGGCAGGCCGTGCAGGACGTGCTCGAAGGCCGGCGGCCGGTTTACCAGGCGGAGTTTCGCATTTCGCATCCGGGAAAGGGGGTCTGCTGGTTACTGGGAGTGGGGCGGGCGGAACATGATGGCAGCGGTCGTCCAGTCCGCCTGAGCGGCATGAACATGGACGTCTCCGAGCGTCGGGCAATGGAGCAGGCTCTACGGGATGCCAAGACCCTGGCCGATGAAGCCAACCAGTCCAAGTCCAGATTTCTGGCCGCCGCCAGCCACGATTTGCGGCAACCGCTCCAGTCGGCTTTGCTGTTCGCTGGCGTTTTGCAGTCTCATGCCCTCGAGGACCGGGGCCGCCGCTCGTTGATGGCCCTGGAGCGTGCCTTGGACACGTTGAAGGCCCTGCTCGACAGCCTGCTCGACGTTTCTCGCTTGGATGTCGGAACGATTGTGCCTCAGGTCCGTGACATGCCGCTTGCGTCGCTGCTGGATGAGATGCGAGCCGCTTATTCACCGATCGCGGCGAGCAAGGGTCTGGAACTCCATGTCACCGACCCCGGACCAACTCTGGCGGTGCGAAGCGATCCGGTGCTGCTCGGTCGCATATTGCGCAATCTGGTCGAGAATGCTTTGCGCTACACCCCTGAAGGCTATGTGCGGGTCGTCTGCGACATCGCTCCCGACCGCGTGAGCATCCAGGTTCACGACAGTGGAATCGGCATATCCGCCGAGCAGATGGGTCGGGTGTTCGAAGAGTTCCATCAGGTCAACAACCCGGAACGCGACCGGAGCCAAGGGTTGGGTCTGGGGCTTGCCATCGTGCAGCGGCTCTCCCAACTGCTTGATCACCCGGTGACCGTACGCTCCGAACCGGGGCGTGGATCGACCTTTGCGGTCGATGTCCCCCTTGCGAGCGCCGCGGGGACAAGTCCGCCCCGGCCCAAGCCGGTTGTAACGGCCGACGGGCAACGGCGTTTGGCTGTTCTGATCGATGACGACGTGATCGTGCTCTCCGGGTTGCGGACATTGTTCATGGAGTGGGGCTACGAGGTCGTCATCGCCGGGTCCGCGGCGCAGGCTCTCGAAGGTCTGCGAGACATGCCGCGTGCGCCGGACCTTGTCGTCGCGGATTATCGACTGCGAGGAGGCGAAGTCGGAACGGACGCCGTCGCCTCCATCCGCGCACAGGCTGGCCATCCGATACCCGGCATCATTCTGACCGGGGATACGGGGTCTGACAGCGAACGCCACGCCACGGCCCTCGGTGTGGCATTCCTCCGCAAACCCGTCGCCTCCAATCAACTCCTTGCCGCTGTGCAGGAGCTTCTCGGCAGTTGATCCAACCTTGTCGCTGAGTTGGTTCGATCCGCATCGGGTTTGGAAAAGGCCGTCCTGCTCGTATCACGCCGTTGTGGAAACGCCTTCGCTTTGTGCACGGCAAGGGCATGCCCATTGATCATGCCGCCAAGCGCGTTCTGGGAGCATCCCAACGGCCTTTCCGCGTGGCCATTCCACTGGAAGCGCGCATTGTCGCGGTCGCCGACGTGTTCGACGCGCTCACGTCGGAACGTCCCTACAAGGGAGCGTGGACGAACGAGGCCGCGGCGGCTTTCCTCTGGAAGCAGGCGGCCCGGAAGTTTCAATCCGGACTGCGTCGCGGCTCTCCTTGCAGACATGAGCGCCATCGCGGCCATCCAGCAGCATTTCTGCGATACCCCTTCGAGCGGGTTAGTGGCTGGCCGCTGACGCTGGTCACGGTGCCCCCTCGGGCAAGGGCTCTCGCTCGCCCGCCTATGGACGTGCGACAGAACCAGCCACTGGCAGGGCGACGCTGATCGTTGTTCCCGCCCCTGGGCGGGATTCCACCGTGATCGGATAGCCGAGGTGATCCGCCAGCGTCTTCACGATGGACAGGCCAAGGCCCAGGCCAACGACCTCATCTCCGGCTTCGATGCGGTAGAACTCTTCGAAAATGTCGGCCAGGGAACTCTCCGGGATGCCTCGGCCGGTATCGGAGACGTCGACCCATACCTTGCCGCCGGCAGTGCGGCAAACAATTCGGATTTCCCCGCGGTCGGTGTACTTGATGGCGTTGTCGATAAGGTTGTGGAGAATGCGCGACGCAAGCAGCCGGTCCGTGCGCACCGTCACCCCTCTGCCACTCCCTTCCATGCGCCAGTCGAGCCCCTTGGCTGCGGCGGCCAGTTGGAACGTCGCTGTGGCGTGCGTCATCAGATCGTCCAACGGGACGTCTTCGATCCGGACGGCGATCGTGCCGTCGTCCATCCCCACCAGATCCTGCACGCCATCCATCAGTCGCTTCACCACGCCCAGGCAGTGCTTCATCGTCGACACGTAGATTTCCCCGCGGTCTGTGACCCGGGACGACAGGGCGTGGGTGGCGAGGGTCAGGGCATGGACCGGTTGGCGCAGGTCATGGTTCAACGTCGCAAGGAGCCGGGTGCGCGCCGTGTTGGCCCGCGCCAGTTCCTTGGCCTGCGTCCGTGCGGCTTCGGCCGCCTCCTGCAACGATTCAAGCAGGCGGACGTTGGACAGCGCCAGGGCCGCCGATCGGGCGATCGCCAACAGGAGGGTGACGGTGCCCGTGTCGGGCGTGTGCCGCGCTGCCCAATAGGCACCAATGGCGGCGATGGGCTCTGGCGCGCCGACCGGCACCATCACGAGGCTGCGCACGAAGGTGGGGCGATAGGCTTCGTGTGGAATGCGCGGATCGGCGTAGATGTCCGGAATGACCGCCGGTTGCCCGGTCAGCATGGCCCAGCCCGAGATGCACGTGCCCATGGGAAACCGCTGCCCCTTCCACAGCGGGCTGATCGCGTTCTCCTCAACGTAATGGCACAGGTCGCCATCGCGCAGCACGATGGTGACGCCGTCGGCGCCGGTCAGGCGGCGCGCGGCCGCCCGGAGGATGGAGACCACGGCCGGCAGGTCATGGGCAAAGAACAGGCGTTCGTTGAGATCGACGAGCGCCGTCAGATGGTCGGCATCGCGCAGGGCGGACGGTTGCAGGGCATCGGTATCGGCAGCGGGCATCAGCCACGGTTCCCAGGCGGTTCGTTACGCCAACAGTCCTTGGCGTGAAGAAGCGGACGAGCGCTTCGTACCCCGAAATATAGCGCATGGAAGCCGCTTCCGCAGCAGGAACTCCAGCGCCGTTGACGACCTATGCCTGGGCAATCGTAACCTTTTGAGGTCGGTCCGGTTCCGGGGAATTTGCCGGAACCGGTTGAATTGGCGGATGGTTGAATCGCCATTGCAGCACGGAGACAATTCATGGCGGAGGCTCTCAGCAACCGAACCATCGACATCGTCAAGGCCACGGTTCCCGTCCTGGAGAAAGGCGGCACCGCGGTCACCGACCGCATGTATCAGCGATTGTTCCGCACCCCGGAAATCCGCGACCTGTTCAATCAATCTCATCATGGCGAGACCGGGTCGCAGTCCAAGGCGCTGACGGCGGCAATCATCGCCTATGGCCGCAACATCGACAACCTGGGTGTGCTGGCCTCGCGGGTGGAGCGGATCACGCAGAAGCATGTCGGGCTGAACATCCTGCCCGAACATTACCCCTATGTCGCCGATGCCCTGCTCGGCGCAATCAAGGACGTGCTGGGCGACGCCGCGACCGACGAGGTCCTCGACGCCTGGGGCGAGGCCTATTGGTTTCTGGCGGACGTGCTCAAAGCGCGGGAGGCCAGCGTCTACGCCGGGCTCGCCACGGCGCCGGGCGGATGGAACGGCTGGCGCGACTTCACGGTGGAGAGCGTGACGCCGGAGAGCGACATCATCCGCTCCTTCATCCTGGTTCCGGCGGACGGGCGCGGTGTGATCCGCCACCGCCCCGGTCAGTATCTGACCTTTGCGCTGGATATGCCGGGAGCCGGTGTGCTGAAGCGCAACTATTCCATCTCCTCCGCTCCGGATTCCCGGTCCTACCGCATCAGCGTCAAGCGGGAGGAGGGCTCGGGCAGGCCGGCGGGGCTGGCCTCCAACTGGCTGCACGATCACGTCAAGCCGGGCACGGTGCTGAAGGTGGCGCCTCCGGCCGGCGAATTCTTCCTCGACGAGGCTTCCGCCGGGCCGGTCGTTCTGCTGAGCGGCGGCGTCGGGCTGACCCCGATGATGAGCATGCTGGAGAGCATTGTCGGTTCCGGCGATGGCCGGCCGACCTGGTACATCCACGGCGCCGAGAACGGCCGCGTTCATGCGATGCGCGATCATTCCCGGGCACTGGCCGCTCAGGCTCGCAACATCACGCTGCGCACCTATTACAACGCCCCTGACCCGGCCGACGTTCAGGGGCGCGACTACGATGAGCGAGGTTTCATCAGCATGGATTGGATCGTGGCCAACACCCCGACGCAGGAGGCGGCCTACTATCTGTGTGGCCCTCGACCGTTCCTGCGCGCTATGGTCGGCGGCCTCGCCGGCCGGGGTGTGCCATTGGGCAGCATCCATTACGAGTTCTTTGGCCCAGCGGACGAACTGCTTGCCGTATGAGGTTTCAGGGCGTGCGCCGATTCAGTTCAGGGGGACCGCCAAGGGCGCGGCGCATGCTGCCTTCCAATTGCCACCATGCGCCTTTGCTCTGCAGGGAGTCACTGTAATGCCTCGAAATCCACGGCGCTCCGCTTTCTTGCAGAAGCATAATCTGGTGTCATTCCTATTGACCCATCTGGCGATTGGGGTCGTGGCCGGCGTTGTCGTTTGCCTCGGCCTTCTCGCGCTGGATGTCGCCAGTCTCCGTACACTGCTCCTTGGCTCCGACTACTGGCTGATCGGTTTCATCCTGCTCTTCGGCTCGGTTTGCGGAACGTTTGGCGGTGTGGCGATGGCTGTCGCCGTGATGAATCTGGGCGACTGGTCCGATCACCCGGATCGGGATTACTGACCCAACCCTGGCATCGTCAGGGGACGACCGCCGTGAAGCCGCGACGATCGGGTTGCCGTGTGGGGTTGAACAGAGGTCCTTGATCGACGGACCCGTCGTCCGGGCTCACGCCGCTCACATGGCCGCGCTCTTCGCGCCCTCCCATCCACCTCGACCTCATGCAACATGAAGTGCATGGCCCTGCGCGTCCAGAACCAGCACCGATTGCCGTGCCCGGTAGCGGAAGGTCACCCGCCTCCGACCATGGTCCACACCCGTTCCCTGTTCATGAACCTGATGGACCATGCCCTTCTTCAGTTCTTCCATGAAGGCGCCCGGTTCGAGGCCGAGGAGCGACCCCACGATCGCGGCGTCAAACACGAGATCCCCAGCTCCGTCCACCTCGGCAACCTGGGTTCCGAGCAGCGCTGCCGGCTGTGGTTGCGTTTCCGTCATGTCCGCCTCGCTTGTCCTTGGAATGATGACCGGAGGGGATCATGACATGAGGCGTTGTCGCCGTCTTTGCCCAGGGGCAAACGCACGAAAACTGCCCGGTCACCGGCGGCGCACCGTTCGCCATGGCGGCCGCCGGCCTCAACGGGCCTTGGTCGGATCGCCATACTGGACCGGCTGGCCCGTGGCCGGAGCGCTGATCCCGAAGCGGCCGGCCATCTGCCGCAGGGCGTCGCGGTCCTTCTGGATGGACACCAGACTGGTGATCGCGAAGGTGGCAAGCTCGCGGTCCGGCGTGTTCGACGCCTCGGTCTGGTAGAGGTCGACGATGCGGTCATGAATGCGAAGCTGCGCCTCAATGTAGCCCTTGGCGAAGGCATCGCCCGACGCCCCGGACAGCGCCTTGACGGCGTCCGGCGTCATGCCCTCCTGGGCGTTCGCCGGGTTGGTCACCGCCCCAGCGGCACCGAAGGCGTCAGCGCGCTCCGGCTTCAACTGGTCAGCCGGCGGCAGGGGGCGGGCCGAAGAAAGCCGCTTCAGGGACTCGCCCAAAGTGGTGTGGGTCTCCGCAATTCCTTTGGCCAGAGTCTTGAACGCCTCGTCCGGCCCCTTCTCCGCCGCAAGACGCCCGAGCTCCGCCTGCCTCTGGCTGGCCGCGGCCGCCTCCTTGAGGAAATGCGCATCCTCGACGGGCAGGGACTGCCCCGGTTGCGGCGGCAGGCGGGGCGTAGTGTCCGGCCGGATGTTGACCTGCGCCCAGGGAGAGCCGGACACCAGGACGGCTCCGAGGATGGCGGCAAGGATGATCCTGAGCATGATGCCTCCTGTTTCTTGAGCGTTCAGCCGGTCAGCTGGCGGTAGATGGCGGGCAGCGCCGCGGGCAGGCGGGCGGCGTGCGGGAAGATGGCGTAGGCGCCGGGGCCGAAGATGTAGGGCAGGTAATCGCGCCCCTTCTCGTCCACCGTGACGCCGAACAGCCGCAATCCGGCACGGCGCGCCTCCTGCACCGCCACGCGCGTGTCCTCGATGGCGTAGCGGCCCTCGTAATGGTCCGTGTCGTTCGGTTTGCCGTCCGTCAGCACCAGCAGAAGCCGGTGTGTGTGCGGGCGGTCCTTGAGAAGGGCCGTCGCGTGGCGCAGCGCCGCTCCCATACGTGTGTAGCTGCCCGGCTTGAGCGCCTGGATGCGGCGCACGACGCGGGCGTCCAACCGCTCCTCGAAGTCCTTTACGGTGCGCATGTCCACCCGGTGGCGCCGGTGCGAGGTGAAGGTGAGGATGGCGTGCTCGTCGCCGCAGGCGGTCAGCCCGTGCGTCAACGCCAGCAGAGCCTCCTTCTCGACGTCGAGCACGCGCCGATCCTCGATGCAGCTGTCGGTGGACAGCGAGACGTCGACCAGCACGCACACTGACAGGTCGCGGGCGACGTTGCGCACCGCCGTGTAGACCCGATCCGATCCGATGCCGCCTGCGCACCGGTCGGCGACCGAGCGGACCAGAGCCGACAGGTCGAGGTCATCACCGTCGGGCTGCCCGGTCATCATTTGGCGGCGCGGCCGCATCGCCTCGAACTGGCGGCGGACCAGGCGGATGCGGCGCAGCGCGTTGTCGTCGGGCCGCCACTCCTCCCCCTCCAGCGCGGCCGGCTCGGCGATCACGCGGCAATGGTCGGGATGATAGAGACGGCGTTTCCAGTCCCACTCGTGATAGGTGATTTCCGCCCGCAATGGCGCGACGTCGGCGTCCTCGGAGGCCAGATCGAGGTCGAGCTTGAGCTTGGTCGACGCCTTGCGCTCGTGCTGACCCACCGAGATCTCGTCCAAGTCCTCCGCGGCCTTGCGCGCGCTTTCCTCGTCGTCGTCCTCAACCTTGCGATTGAGATTGACCATCTCCGCCAGCCCGAGAATCTTCTCGAAGCGGTTCAGCATCAGCGGGTCGTCGCGCCGGGTCTGGTCGTTGTCGCGGCGCTTGGCCCTGCGGCGCTTGCCGTCGCCTTCGGCCCCGGCGCCGCCCTCCTCATCCGTCTCGGGGGAAGCGGCGCCCTCCGGTGGTGCGGACACCTCGCCCCACAGCGGCACCGGCAGGAAGGGCCGATAGCCGGAGGCGGCGCGGAAGCGGTCGAGCGGGACCGTCGCGTCGGTGACCGCGGCCAGCAGGTCCGGATCGGCTGGGCCGCCGCTGCCGATGAGCGTTCCAACGAGTGCCTCGACGGCGGCCTCCTGTCCGGGCAGCCGCCGTTTGGGCCGGGCCGCGCGCATGGCTTGGCAGAGCCGGACGTGCAGCGGGCGCAGACCCGGCCATTCATCGAGCGCCCGTTGCGTGGCCCGACGGGCCGAACGCAGGCGGACGAGGTCGGCCTGCAGCGGGTCGTCGGGCATCGCCGGAGGCGGTTCGGCCTGGACGAAAAAAATGGCGAGCCATTCGTAGAGCGCCGCGTTGTCCTCGCGGGAG
Source organism: Azospirillum brasilense (assembly GCF_022023855.1). Lineage (NCBI taxonomy): Bacteria > Pseudomonadati > Pseudomonadota > Alphaproteobacteria > Rhodospirillales > Azospirillaceae > Azospirillum > Azospirillum brasilense. Next base: position 3,368 of record NZ_CP059455.1, on the reverse strand, counting down.
GGGAAGACATCGACGCGGTCGGGAAGCTGGAGGGTGACGCCGTCGTAGCGGGCGCGCTCCAGCTTTTCCGTCCCGAGACCAAGACGCTGCTTCAAACCGAGGCGATGCCCGGAGGTTTCGGCGGAGGTCCCGGCGATGCGAACGGCACCGGGGCCGCCGAGCGCCCGAAACAGCACGCCGAGGCGCGCCCGCATCGCGTCCAGGCGAACCGCGGCGTCGGGATGACGCGGGTAGGACGCGGCGTCACCGACCAGACGGTGCCACAGGGCTCCGACGAACTCCTCGGGTTCCCAGATGGAGGCCATGCGATCATCCCAGCGTGAGTTCGGCGACCCGAAGCAGCGCCTTCTTGACCTCCGGGTCGTCGGTGAGCGGCTCGATCATCGACGCCAGGATCGCCTCGTCGCGAGGCATGCCGTCGCGGATCAAGGAGGCGCAATACACCAACAGCCGGGTCGACACTCCTTCCTCAAGATCCTGCCCCTTGAGAGCGCGCAGGGCATTGCCAAGCCGCACCAGCGGAGCGACCCGGTCTGCGGGCAGCCCGCTTTCCTGGACGACGATCCCGGTTTCGGCATCGGGCTTCGGGAAGCCGAACTCGATGGCGACGAAGCGCTGGCGCGTGCTGGGCTTCAACGATTTCAGGATGTTCTGGTAGCCGGGGTTGTAGGAGACGACCAGCATGAACGCCGCCGGGGCCTCCAGCAATTCGCCGGTGCGCTCCAGGGGCAGCAGGCGGCGGTCGTCAGTCAGCGGGTGCAGCACCACGGTGACGTCCTTGCGCGCCTCGACCACCTCGTCGAGGTAGCAGATCGCGCCTTCGCGCACCGAGCGGGTCAACGGGCCGTCGGTCCAGACCGTGTCGCCGCCTTTGAGCAGGTAGCGGCCGGTCAGGTCGGCGGCGGTCAGGTCGTCGTGGCAGGACACCGTGTGGAGCGGACGCCCCAGCCTTGCGGCCATGTGCGCGACGAAGCGGGTCTTCCCGCAGCCGGTAGGCCCCTTGAGCAACAGCGGCAGACGGTTGCGGTGGGCATGCTCGAACAACGCCACCTCGTTGCCGGTGGGAGCGTAGAAGGGGACGGCGCCGCCCGCCGTCCCATGCTGGGAGGACGTCTCCTCCGCCATCACTCGGCCGGCGCGACGGAGGGCTGGGTGCGCGCGGGCACCCGCCCGCGCGCCGGTCCGAACACCGCATAGACGAACATGAGCACCGAGATGACCACGAAGATGCCGGAACCCAGGCGCATCCAGTAGAACAAGGCCAGCTGCTCCTGGACCTCCATGTAGGTCATGCCCAGCACGCGCTGCAGATGGACCTGCACGACGCCCGCGAAGGTCAGCGTGAAGGTCATGAAGGCCATGGCCGAGGTCATGATCCAGAAGCTCCACATGTTGAGCACCTGGTTGTAAGGCGCGCGGCCGCGCAGGCTCGGCAGGGCGTAGCTGATGATCGCGAGGTTCAGCATCACGTAGGCTCCGAAGAAGGCAAGGTGCCCGTGCGCCGCGGTGACCTGGGTGCCGTGGCTGTAGTAGTTGACCCAGGACAGCGTGTGCATGAAGCCCCACACGCCAGCACCGAAGAAGGCCATCACCGGGGTGCCGAGCGTCCACAGGAAAGCGGCCTTGTTCGGGTGGTCGCGCCGCCCCTTCCAGGCCATGGTGAAGGCGAACACGACCATGGCGAAGAAGGGCGCGACCTCCAGCGTGGAGAACAGCGAGCCGATCCACTGCCAATAACCCGGAGCACCAATCCAGTAGTAATGGTGGCCGGTGCCCAGCAGGCCGGAGAAGAGGGCGAGGCCGACGATGGCGTAGAGCCACTTCTCCACGACCTCGCGGTCGACGCCGGTCATCTTGATGACCAGGAAGGCGAGGACAGAGGCCATCACCAGTTCCCACACGCCCTCGACCCACAGATGGACGACGTACCACCAGTACAGCTTGTCCAGCGCGAGGTTGGTCGGGTTGTAGAAGGCGAACAGGAAGAAGACCGCGATTCCCCACAGCCCGAGCAGGAGGACGTTGGTGATCGCCGTCCTGCGGCCTTTGATCACGGTCAGCGAGACGTTGTAGAGGAAGATCAACGCCGCGACGACGATGCCGATCTTCACCCACAGCGGCTGTTCGAGGAACTCGCGCCCCTCGTGGATGCCCAGCGTGTAGCCGACCACCGCGCCCAGCGCGCCGACCATCAGGATGGCCAATTGGGCGTAGGCGAGCATCGGGCTCTCGATGTCGCGCTCCGCCTCCTCCGGGATCAGGTAATAGGCCGAGCCGAAAAAGCCGAGCAGGAGCCACACGATCAGCGCGTTGGTGTGGATCATGCGCAGGATGTTGAAGGGCAGGATCTCGGACAGGAAGTTCGGCAGGACGTAGACGGTCCCGGCGAGCGAGCCGACCAGCACCTGGACGACGAACAGGGCCATCGCGCAGGCGAAGTACCAATAGGCGATGCGTTGGGTCGCGTATTTCATGCCATGCCTCCCCTTCAGCCCGCTTGGTTCGGTGGCCAGCCTTGCGTGTCGATGCGGCTGGTCCATTCGAGGAAGTCGACGAGGTCGTTGAGTTCCGCGTCGGTCAGGTTGAACTGCGGCATCTGGCGGCGCCCCTCGACCCCGCTGGGCTGCGACTGCATCCAGGCGATCAGCGCCGTGCGCGCGCCTTCGGCGTCCTCCCGCCCGCCGTAGCGGACCCAGACGTTGCCGAGCTCCGGGGCGAAGTAGGCACCCTCACCAAGCAGCGAGTGGCAGTTGATGCAGGCGTTCCTCTCCCACACGTGCTTGCCGCGTGCGACGCTGTCGGACAGCGTGGCCTCGTCCGTGCTGGTCATTCGAATGTAGTAGTGGCTGTGAATCGTCAGGGCGACGAAGGTGACGAAGAAGAAGAGCGACCCGCCGTAGAAGATGTTGCGCGCCGCTGATTTCGTGAACCGCTCGGCCATCACCTCCCCCTGCTATCGTTACACGGTTAGGTTACGCGTCCAACACCAGTGGAAGCGCAAACAGGACCGTTGGGCCAGTGCGGAAAAGGATAGGATGGAACGACCGAGTGTCCTCGAACGCGGTTCTCGAAGCCGAAGGGTGCTGCATGGCGCGGCAATCCTGTGCGGCGGCATTGTTCACGCCGTGAGCCGCGGCGGGATGTCGCAAGGGCGCCGGACCGATTCCATGCTCCCAGCGGGACGGACGATGAGCTGCTCAGTGACCTCATCAGCATCCGCCTTGTGATTTGTGGTTTTTCTCAGTCCTTTGCAGGCGATACACCCCTTCAACCCCCTCGCTCCAGAAAGCAACTTCTCGCAATTGCGAAAAAATCAGAATAAAAACGGAAGTGATCGGAGTGTTGCCCTTACCTAAAATTCTTGGCGA
>NZ_CP059454.1 GCF_022023855.1 Azospirillum brasilense | reverse complement strand
GGGTACGGTCCGAAACAGCGTTTCCGGAAGCGTTTCGGCTTCCGCGGGACAGGGCGAGCCAGGCAAGGCCGCCGGGAAGGGCCGTCAGCGTCACCGACAGCCCGATCATCAGGGAAAGCAGAAGGGCGTCCTCGAACGGAACGCCGAACAGGGCGAAGCCGGCCACCATGGTGCCCTCGCGCACACCCCAGCCGTTCAGCGAGATCGGCAGCGCCGTCGCGATGATCGCGGTCGGCATCACCGCCAGGATGTCGAACGGGCCGAGGGACAGGCCGATGGCCCGCGCGTAGAGCAGGGTGGCGGCCAGCGTGCAGATGTGGACCAGCACGCTATGGCCGAGCGCCTTCAGCGTGGCCGGCGCCAGGAAGGCGGCGCGCAGCCGCGCGACCAGCGTGAAGGCGGCGTTCACCAGCCGGTGCGTGCGCAAGGCGCCCGGCAGCGGCAAGCGGTCGATGGACAGCCCGGCGGCGAAGCCCGCCACCCCCAGCAGGACCAGCGCCGGCAGCATCCAGGCCATATCCGGCGGCACGACCGCGGCCAGCCGCGGCAAACCGGCGAACAGCAGCAGGCACACGCCGAGCAGGGCGAGCAGACGGTCGAGCACCAGCGCCAGGATCACCGCGCCGGGCGATTGTCCCTCCTTCCAGGTCAACCAGCCGCGCACCGCGTCGCCGCCGATGGCGCCGGGAAGCACCTGCCCGAAGAACAGGCTGGCGGTCATCAGCATCAGCGCCTTCACCGGGCCGATCACCAGGCCGGTGGCGCGGCAGGCGGCGCGCCAGCGTTCGCCGGCGAAGAGGACAGCGAGGACGCTCAGTCCCAGCCCCAGCAGAAGCGGCCCCGGAGGCGCGTTCGCCAGCCGGTGCGCCATGCCCGCCCAATCGGCCTGAACCATCAGCCAGCCGATCAGCGCCACCGTCAGCCCGACCTTGCCCAGAAGCGGCAGGATCTTATGCCCTGAACGGGAAGGGATGGACAAAGCGGCTTCGGATCTCATCGACACGACGTTTGGATTACGGAAGGCGGGCGCACTGTAGCCTTCCACCGGTAAGATTGCTATGCCTTCCGCAATTTCGCCCCTTTCGCGGGCGCGCCGCATCTCCAGGGAAACCGCCCATCCATGCACGGCCCGTCGGATACACCCGCCCGCATCGGCAGGATCGCCGTCCTGCTTCTTCTCCTCCCTTCCCTGCTTTGGGTACTCACCGACCGTCACGTCTGGCCGTGGGATCAATCCTGGTACGGGGAAGTGAGCGCGGATTTGTGGAGCACGGCCGTCCGCGACGGTCTGGCCGCCTGGGGCCGGCTGATGCTTCACGCGATCGCCAGCAAGCCGCCCGCCGTGGTCTGGATCGGCCAGTTCTTCGCCCCTCTCAACGGCCTGTTGGGATGGGAACCGGCGCTGCTGCTGTCCATCCTGGCGACGCAGGCCGCGTGCCTGACGCTGTTCTGCGCCAGCCTCGTCCGGCTTCTCGAGCCGCGCGGTCCGGCGGGATGGGCGTCTGTCGGGGCCGGCGTGCTGACCATGGCGGCGAGTCCCCTGTTCGTCGGCATGACCCACCAGTATTTGGCCGAACCGGTCCAACTCCTGTCGGTCTGCCTGTTCCTGTGGATCGCGGTCAACCGGGGGGGGATGGGGCGGCTCCGCCTGATCGCTTGGCTCGCCCTGGCGACCGCGCTGGGGCTGGCGGCCAAGACCACCAGCCCGGTCTACGTCTTCGGCTTCGGGCTCGTCGCCCTGGCGGGGCTGGTCCGGCGGCCTCCGGCCAAGCGGGTGGAAAACCCCGCGGCGACCGGCCTGCTGGTGGTGGCCGCCGCTGGGATGGCGGCCCTCACCGCCGGCTGGTACGTGGTGAACGCCGAGCACACCTTGCGCCACGCGTTCCAATCGGCGACCGGCAGCGTTGCCCTCCACTACGGCACTGTGGGCGATTTCTCCACCAAGCTGGTCTTCTGGCTGGGCAGCCTGAAGGCCGCGCTGCTTCTGCCGGACGCGGCCGCCGCCGCCCTCCTCGCGGCGCTGGTGGTCCTTTCCCTCCTGGCGTGGCGGATGCTGCGGGGACGCTCCGCGGCCACTCCGGACCTTGCGCCCTCCGTTCCGCTGGTGATCGCGGCGCTTGTGCAGATCGCCGTCGTCCTGACCGCCTTCAGCCTGAACATCAACGAGGAAAGCCGCTTCCTCCTCCCCCTGTTCCCATCGGTCGCCCTGCTGGTGGCGGTGGCTGTGGCGGCGACGGGGCGCCCTGCGGTGCCGGCGGCGGTCGCCGGCTTCCTGGCCCTGCAGTGGGGGGCCGTCCACGCGATGGCGCTGGGGTGGCTGCCGCTCCATGCCGGCAACCCCTGGCTTCAGGCCCGGGTGACCGACGGAGCCCGCCTGTCGGTGGTCGAGCGTCTGGCAGAGGCCACCTGCCCGTCCTCCGAAGCCGGACGCATCAACCTGATCGGCACCGAACAGCCCTGGCTGAACGCGAACACGCTGTCCTTCCTGTCCGCGCGCGGGCGCGCGGCGGTCGGCTGGCGCTGCTACTACACCAGCCTCGGCTACGCGCAGACCGATGTGGACAGCGCCTGGAAGCGTCTGGTGGACATGAACATCAATCGGATCGTCATGCTCGATTCCGATCTGGAGCGGCAGGGCGATTTCCTGAACCAAATCAACGGTCCGATCCGCCGCCGGCTGGAAGCGGACGCCGCCTTCCAGTCCCAGCCCTTCGAAGGGGGCATGACGCTGTTCCTGCGCAAAGGCCCCTGACGGTGAGGAGGCGTCACGGTCCGGCGTTCAGAACCCTGGCCGTCGTGGCGTGGACGTCGAACCACTCCCCCTCGGGACCCTTGTAGACGTGGTCCTCGCCGCGCACGCCGGATAGGAAGTCCGCGCGGACGTCGGCGAGGGAGCGCCATCTGTCGGGGGGCAGTTCATGGCCGAACAGGCCGGAATCGTTCCCGTTGAACGAGGCGGGGACATAGATGCCCTCGCGGGCCGGTATGGGCGGGGTGTACTGGGCCTTCAGCCGGGCGCTCTGCGGCACGATCTGGAAACGATCGTAACCCAACGCGTGCAGATCGTCGATGCACGCGACCCCGTATTCCTCGACCGAGACGAAGGCTGGACGCGCCGTAAGCGCCCGCATGTCGGACAGGATCAGCCGGTCCGCCCCTTCGACGTCGATCTTCATGTAATGGGGCGTGCCGAAGCGTTCGAACAACGTTTCCACCCGGACGCATGGGATGCGTGTGATCTCGAAGCGCGTTCCGTCCCTGCACCCATAGGCCGGATCGAAGGAACTCCAGTGGTCGTTGTCCAGGTTGGCGTAGAAGGGAAGCTCCTTCTCCTCACTCCATATGCCGACGTTCAAGATCGTGAGCTGGCCGCGCTCGGCATACGAGGTGAACAATTCGGCGTTTCTTCGACTGATGATCGGATTCGCTTCGACCGCGACGACCTTGAAGCCTTTCCGAAGATAGAAGGTGGAATCCTCTCCCTTGTTCATGCCGAGGTCGAAGACGATGTTTCGGCAGACCGTTCGGCGATCAAGGGCGCGCCATATCCGCAGTGATTTTCTGAATAATTCCTGAGCGCTTCCTGAGAATGCAAGCATGGTCCCTCCTCAAGCTTTGGCGCGTTGTAGGAAAAGGATCGGCAAAAATGCTTGCGTGCTTCGGAAATTGACCTTTCTGTTCCAGGAATACGGGCTCCCGTGGTTGGGGGCAACCGGGACTTTTGGCCGGTACCCTTATGGGCAGGGATGCCTGTTTCCTGTCTTCGGACCGCTTCTGTTATTGCGCGGTCAGCGCCGTCCGGCCAGCCACCGTCCGATCCAGCGCACCGGGGCGGTGAGCCGCCAGGAGGTCGAGCGGTGGACGGCGGCCAGTTCGGCCTCCAGCCATGCCGCCCGGTCGGCCAGGGCCGGATCGCTGGAAACCGAACCGGGCGGCTGGGCGGGTGCCGTGTCGGCGGCCTGCTTGAGGCCGAGAGCATGGAGCAGCAGGGGCTGCCAGTCCGCCGGGGCCACTGCCAGATAGGGGCGGACGCTGCGCAGGAAATTGTCGGCGCGGGCGCGCTGGGACAGCAGCATTCCGCTCGACCGGCGGCGGTACCAGTAGAGTGGCTCCGGGACGCACTCCACGCGGTGGCCGGCCAGGGCGGCCTTGGCGAAGAACTCCCAATCCTCGTGTCCCAGCCCATGCTCCTCGGTGAAGCCGCCGAGCGCCAGAAAGGTGTCGCGGCGGACCAGCGCGTTGGCGTCGCCGAACACGTTGTTGTAGAAGCCCGCGGCCACCGCCCCGCCCAGCGGCAGCCAGACCGCCGCGGGCGTGGTGCCCGGCGCGGGCGGATCGTCGCCCTCGAACACCTCGGTCACGCAAGTCAGCACGTCGGCCCCGGTCCGCCGGGCCGCCGCGACGAAGGTCGCCACCTCCTCCGGGCGGGCCAGATTGTCGTCGTCCAGGAACAGCAGATAGTCACCCCGCGCCTCCGCCGCGGCCCGGTTGCGCGCGGCGCCCAGGTAACGGTTGTCCTGACGGATCACGCGCAGCCGCCCGGCATGATCCCGTTCCAGACCGTCCAGGAGCGCCGGCACTGCCGGGTCGGTGGAACCGTCGTCGACCACCAGCACTTCGCAGCGGGGATGGCTCTGCGCGAGGGCCGAGCCCACCGCCTGCACGAGGTCGCGCGGCCGGTTGTGATGGGCGATGCAGATCGAAACCAGCGGCGGCTCGCCGGGCGCGTCCTCCGTTGCCGTTTCGCTGGCGGCGGTCCAGAAACCCGCGTCGTGCGCCTTGCACCAGCCGGCGCGCGTCTCGGCGAAGGGGACGCTGGGGCGGGCGACGCGCGCGCCGTCCGTCAGCACGGCGGCCAGACGCCGGGCGAGCGTCGCTCCCGGCCCGTCATAGACGGTGTCCGCCCGGTCGTCGGGATGGATCAGCTCGGCGATTCCGCCGCTCGCGCGGGCAATGAACGGCACGCCGTGGGCCAGGGCCTCCAGCACTGTGTAGGGGGAATTCTCCAGCCGCGACGGCATGACCGCCAGCCGCCCCGGCTCGGCCAGCAGGGCAAGCGCCGCTGCGGTGTCCCTGTCGCCGACGATGGCATGGGGGAAAGGCCAGCGTCCGGCGCGCACGGCCAAGACCGCGGCGACGTCGATATCGGCGCGCGGCGCCAGCTTGCCGAGGAAGGTGACGCGGGCGGGCAGCGGCCCTCCCGACGCGACCAGCCGGTCGAGCGCGTCGCAGAAGTCGAACAGGCCTTTGCGTGGCTCCAGCCGTCCGAAGAACACCAGCTCCTCCACGGGGCGCCAGGGCGCTTGCGTGGCGTCGGGCCCGTCCGGCAGGCTGAGGATGTTCTGCTGCACGACGGAGCGGGGCGGCAGGGTCCAGCCCGCCTCGGCCATCCAGCGCAGCATGAAGGCGCTCGGGCTGACCAGCACGTCGGCCCACTCGACCGAGCGCCGCTCGCAAAAGTCCGTCACGACATGGTCGAGGGACGAGACCATCTCGCCGTTGCTGATCCGGTGCCACAGGGTGGGCGAATGGGCGGTCACCACCATGACCGTGTCCCGATGCGCGACGCCCTGGCGTCTGGCGGCGAGCGCGTAGAATCCGGTGCCGCCCCACTCCGGGAAATGAACAATGTCGAAGCGGCGTTCGCTCAGCCAGCGGTGGACGCGGTAGGCGACCTTGGGCGTGTGCATGGCTTCGATGGCCGCCGGCTCCTCGGGCAGGGGAACCAGCGTGACCCCTTGCGCGGCGTAGCGGTCGATCCACGCCTCGACGCCGTCGGTCTCGCTGTGGCGGCCATGGGTGTAGAGGATGGTGACGCTGTGCCCATGGCCAGCGAGCGCCAGGGCCATCTCGCGGTAGGCGGTGCCGATGCCGCCGTTGCGGATCGGTCCGGCGATGTCCGGCGTCACGATGCAGACCGTCCGGGGCCGTTGCGGAACGGTTCTCCCGCCGCCCAACGACTCACCCAGCGTTTCCAGGCCCGTCGAGAAGGAAGCCGCAACCCGGACCGGTGCGGTCACCGGCGGTGTCTCGGATGTCATGGTCACGGCAGCAGGCCTTCCGATTTCCGTCCGAATCCCAGCCGGTAAGCGGCGCGGACCAGCAGGCGCAGCGGCGCCCCGGCATCCCACCAGCCCGACAGCAGCGCGGCGGTCAGCCGGTCGAGTTTTTCCGGCGCCGGGGCGCCGGGCGGGGGCAGCGCCCCGCTCAGGGGGCGACCCAGGACGCGCCGCGCGGTCGAGCCGCGCACCCGGTCGAGCGTGCCCTCGATGCGACGGTCGATGGCCGCCAGATCGGCGCGGCTGCGGTCGAGTTCGGCTTGCAAGGCGGCCTTCTCGTCGTGCAAATCCCGGCAGAGCGTGTACAGGCCGTCGGCGAAGCCCGCATCCGCGCGGAGCGGCGCCGCGACGGTGCCGCCAGCCGGGGCCGTCTCCCCCGCTTCGGCCCGCCAGCCACTCTCCTCCAGCATCGCGGAGAACAGCCCCTCGTAGCGTTCCGCCTGATGGCCGAGGGCGAACCCCGCCTCGATGGTCCGGCGTGCGGCTTGGCCGCAGGCGGCGGCCACCGCCGGGTCCGTCACCAGATCCAGGACGGCCCGTGCCAGGGCCGCCGGGTCGAAGGGCGCCGCCAGCCGGCCGTTCACCCCGTCCTTCACCACGTCGGGAAGGCCGCCGATGGCGAAGCCGGCGACCGGGGTGCCGCAGGCCATGGCCTCCAGCATGATGTTGGGCTGGTTGTCCTCCAGCGAGGGCAGGACAACCGCGTCGGCGGCGGCGTAGGCCGTGGCGAGCCGCCGGTCGTCGCCGATGTAGCCGAGATCGTGCAGCCGCACCCCCTGCTCCGACAGCTCCGGCGCGGCGAGGCCGAAGGTCGCGACGGTGAGGCGCCCGGCGTCGAGCAGCGCACGCCCCCGCCCCTCCTCCCGCATGTGGCGGAGCATCGCCGTCAGATGCTCGAAGCCCTTGCGGCGTTCGCCCGCGTGATAGGCCCCGAACAGCAGCACACGGTCTTCCGGGTCGAGGCCGAAGGCCCGTTTGGCATCCGTCTTGGCGGCGGGGACGAACAGATCGGTTTCCAGGGCGTTGGGAAGGACATGCACCCTGCCCCCGGCGAAGACTCCGCTGCGCCGCGCCGCCTCCGCCAGCCAGACGGAGGGCGAGGCGGCGACGACGTTCGGGCGGGCCAGTCCCGCGCGCTTGCCCTCCAGCACCCGCCCCGTCACGCGCAGCGGATCGTCGGACAGTTGCGGACAGGGCGCGCAGCCCGCGGCGTAGCCCTCGCAGCCCGCCGAATAATGGCAGCCGCCGGTGAAGGGAGCCATGTCGTGCAGCGTGAAGACCACCGGAGGGCCCAGGCGGGCGAGCGCCGCCAGCCCGCCGGCGGACAGGAATTCCGCGACCCAGTGGATGTTGATGACGTCGTAACGCCTCAGAACCGGCATTTCGGCAAGGGCGCAACCCACCGTCTGGGCCGTGAAGACGGTGTTGGACAGGTCCGTCCGGCGCCCAGCGATGTAGGACCCGAAGAACCAAGCGGCGTCCCCGGCGCCCGATTCGGCCACGGGGCGCACGCCGATGCTGCCCGCCGGGTCAGCGTCATGGTCGAGGCAGAACAGGTCCACCCGGTGGCCACGTTCCCGCAGCCCCCGGATCAGGCGTCGCATGGCGCGCGGCGCTCCGCCTCGGGCGGGGTCCTTGCTGAGGACGGCGATCCTCATCGCGGCGGGGCGGCTCCCTGGCGTTGAAGCGAGCGCTCCCAGTCGAGGGCGTTGCGGACGATCACCTCCAGATCGTCGTGCTTCGGCACCCAGCCCAGGCTTTCCCGGATGCGGGTGGCGCCGGCGACGAGCTGCGGCGGATCGCCGGCGCGGCGCGGCGCGAACGAGGCGGGCACCGTCTCGCCGCTCACCTTCTCCAGGGTGCGGACGACCTCCTGCACCGAGGCGCCGCGGCCATAGCCGCAGTTCAGCAGCAGGCTCTCCCCGCCGCGCCGCAGGTGGAGGAGCGCCAGCACATGCGCATCGGCAAGGTCGCTGACATGGATGTAGTCGCGGATGCAGGTCCCGTCGGGCGTCGGGTAGTCGGTGCCGAAGATCGACAGCGCCGGCCGCTGGCCGAGCAGTGCCTGGCAGGCGACCTTGATGAGATGCGTGGCGGCCGGCGTCGCCTGTCCGGTGCGGCCCGCCGGATCGGCTCCGGCCACGTTGAAATAGCGCAGGATGACGCTGCGCAGGCCGTGGGCGGCCCCGACGTCGCGCAGCATCTGCTCGGTCATCAGCTTGGAGGCGCCGTAGGGGTTGATCGGAAGGGTCGGGGTGTCCTCGCCGACCGGGACCGTTTCCGGCGCGCCGTAGACGGCTGCGGTGGAGGAGAAGACGAACTTGTCGACGCCCAGCCGAACGCAGGTGTCGAGCAGGGTCAGGCTGTTGAGGGTGTTGTTCCGGTAATAGGCGATCGGATTCGTCACCGATTCCGGGACGACGATGGAGCCGGCGAAATGCATCACCGCATCGACGGCGTGCTCGCGGATCACCCGTTCCAGCAGGTCGACGGAACCGATGTCGCCTTCCACCAGCGGCACGGCCTCCGGCACGGCCGCGCGGCGGCCCGTCGACAGATTGTCGACCGTCACGGCGGGGATGCCGGCATCGGTCAGGGCGTGAAGGACATGGCTGCCGATGTAGCCCGCCCCACCGGTCACGAGAACACGGCTTTGCGCCACCGCTTCGCCCTGCGTCACCGCTTCGTAAGACATGTCAGCATCTTTCCTTCTGTTTCGCCCGATGTCCGCGCCACCCGGGGCTAAAAGATCGCACCGGCGCTGTCAACATGGCCCGAATGATTGGTCCGTCCGCGAAGCTCATTGGATTCTCAACGGAAGAGTGGTGCCTCCATCAGGCGGAGCTGGTAGTCGGACAGCCTCTTGTCCCGATCGAGACCGGCCCCCAGCGCGACCAGCGTCTCGCGGTAGCGCTCCTGCATGCGCGGGGTGGAAAAGCCGTCGAGGATCCGCGCCCGGGTCAGGACGGGCAGCTCCGGATCGGTGGCGGCGCGGGCCAGGACATCCAGCACCGCCCGCGCCAGGACGTCCGGATGCGCGTCCGCCGGAACCAGGGCTCCGAGGCGGTCGTCCAGGCACTCCGCGGTACCTCCCGTGTCGGTGGACACCACCGGCACCCCTTGCAGCATCGCCTCCATGATGACGAGCGGCAGCCCTTCGTAGGCTGAACTGACCAGAAGCAGATCCATGGCCGCGATGAAGGGATCGGCATCGGCGTGATAGCCGGCGAAACGGATGCACCCGGCCACGCCCAGCCGGTCGGCGGCGGCCTTCATCTCCTCCATCAGTTCGCCGTCCCCGACCACCAGGAAATGCAGGTCCGGCTCCGCCTGGGCGAGCACGGCGGCGGTTTCGATCCAGCGCAGCGGGTCCTTCTGGGCGGCCACGCGCCCGACGAATCCGATGGTCCGGGCCTCCAGGGGGATGGAGAAGGTTTCCCGGATGCGGCAGCGGTGCGCCGCCCGGTCCTCCGGGGCGAGCGCGCGGGCCGGGTCCACCCCGCAATGGATCACCTCGAAGCGGTCCTCGTCCAGGGCATAAGTCTGGGTGGCGTGGTCGCGCAGTTCCCGCGTGATGACGAAACGGCGGTCGAGTTGGTCGTGGTGCAGCACCGACGCGCGAACCCAATCCCCATCCTTGCAATGGAGGTGCAGAAGATCGACCGCGCGGACCGTGTCGGTGATGGCCTTGAGCCGCTCGACGAAGCGATAGCCGAGACCGCTGTTCCGCACGAAGACGAGGTCGGCGGCCCGCGCCATGGCGTAATGCAGGCAGACGGCCTGCTGCTCCTCGGCATCCGGGGTGAGCGACGGCAGCAGGACGACCTCGTCGACGAGCGTTCGGTAGCGGTCGAGCCAGGGATGCTCCCCGGCCTGCTCGACCAGCAAGGTGACGTGGAAACGGTCGCGTGGCAGGCCGGCCAGGATTTCCAGATCCACCCGCTCGGCTCCGCCGATGGCGCAGTGGGGAATGAAGAAGAGAACGCCGGTGCGCGGGTCCCGCCATTGCGTGGGCGGGAACGGCAGGGGCGTGTTGGGCCGGCGGTAGCGGTCGGTGGGCACCCCGACATGCGTTTGCCAGACCTCGGCCAAGGCGCGGATTTCGGGCCGCAGACCGTCGAACGGCGATTCGGGCGCGATCAGTTTCCAGCCGGAGCGGTCGACCGGTGGGCGGCCGTAGAGGCCGGGATTGCGCTGCCGCAGCCGCTCCAGCATGTCCTCGTGGCTGGTCTCGCGGGCCAGCTTGGTGCGGTTGCCGAGGTTGTGGCGCCGGTAGCGGAACAGCGGTTCCGGAACCAGGTAGCCCTCATGGCCCGCATCGATCAGCCGCAGCCAGAAATCGTAATCCTCGTAGCAGTCGGTCAGGCCCTCGTCCATGCCGCCGACCGCGATGTAGACGTCGCGGCGGATCAGGCAGGAGAAGGCCAGATAGTTCTCGCGGGTCAGCCGTTCGCGGTCGAACGGGTCGAGGCAGACCCCTTCGATCGCCCCGAAATGCACCACCCCGGAATAGATGAAGGCAGTGCCGGGCCGGGTCGCGGCGGCCAGGGCCAGTTTCTCCAGGGCGGTCGGGTCCAGCAGGTCGTCGCTGTCGAGATAGAAGATGTACTCGCCGCGAGCCGCGAGCGCCCCCGCGTTGCGGGTGGCCGGCAGGCCGCGGTGCGGACAGTCGAGCACCCGAAGGTCCGTCCGCTCCCGAAGGCGTTCGAGCATGGCGAGCGAGTCCGGATGCTCCGACCCGTCGTTGGCCAGGATGACCTCGAAGTCGCGCATGGTCTGCGCGCCGAGCGAGGCCAGCGTTTCGTCCAGGAACAGATGGCCGTTGTAGAAGGGGATGATGACGGACACCAGCGGGCGCCATTCCGCCTTGCGTTCCGCCACGGCGGCCAGCCGGTAGAGCGGGGCGTTCAGATGCCGGATGCGGCCGGCCAGGAAGCGCTGCCGGCGATGCGCCTCGTGCGTCATCGTCACGCCGTGGCGGCGGTGTTCGAAGGCCGGCACTGGAACGCACAGGCCGTACCCTTCCATCGCCGACAGGGCCAGCCAGAACTCCCAGTCCTCGTAGCCGAACAGCATCTGTGGACGGTATCCGGGCGAACGCCGGAACCAGTCGCCTCGCACCAGCGCGCAGACCGAAGGATGGTTCGCCCACAGCAGGTCGTAGGCGTTGTAGGGCTGCGGCGCCCAGACAAGCTCCGTGTCGCCGAAGAAGCGCTGGTGGCAGTAGGCAAAAGCCCGGTCGGGGTTGGCCTCCAGTTCGGCCAGCAGGGCGGCCACCGCCACCGGCGCCAGACGGTCGTCGGCGTCGAGGAACATCAGATAGTCGGCGTCGCTGAGCGCGGCGCCGTTGTTGCGCGCCGTCGACAGGCCCTGATTGACCTGCCGGTGAACGCGTACGCGCGGCCCGGCCAGGGCGTCCACCGCGGCCCGCGTATCCGGGTCCGTGGAGCCGTCGTCGACCACGACGACGTCGACCCGCGGGTAGGTCTGGTCGAGGACGGACCGGACCGCGTCCGCGACGTAGGCGCCGTAGTTGTAGCAGGGGATGACCACCGTCACCCGTGCGCTCGACCCTGCGACCAGGGCATCGATCGCACGGGCCGGCTTCCTCAGAGCGTGGGACAGAGCGCGGTTCTCGTTGCCCCGCTCCGCCGGCGACCGCGTTTCCGACGGCTGATCCGCCGGGCGCGCGGGCGGAGCTCCCCGCGTCAGGTTGGTCAGAAGGGCAGCCCGCAAACCCGGCCAATCCCGGCGCAGGGTCAGTCCAACCGCCCGGCGCGCCTTGCGCGCCACGCCGCGCAGGAGTCGGCTCGACAGGCGCAGCGGTGCGGTCACCCGCCAGGAGGTGCTGGCGGCGACCGCGTCCAGCTCCGCCCGGTGCGCCGCCTTCAGGGCCTCCCGCTCGTTCCGCGCGGCGTCACGTTCGGCGGACAGGCGCCCCACCGCCGCCGTGTGTTCCACGGACAGGCGGGCAAGGGTTTCCTCATACTCACCGGCCACGATGGCGATGGCGGTCTGGCGGTCGGCGATGGCGGCGTCCCGTTCCGCCAGCAGGTTTTCCACCTGTGCGTTCGCCGCGGCGTCCCGCTCCGTCAGCAGGTTTTCGAGATTTCCGTTCAGCCGTGCGAGGCGTTCGGCCTCGCGTGTCAGGGCGGCGACCTGCCCCTCGTTCCAGCGCAGCGCCGCCTGGGTCTGGCCGAGCATGCCGCGCACCATCAGCGAGCGCCGCAGCCGGGCCGCCGGCGTCGAGCCGTAGGTGTCCCGGCACGCCTCCGGCGTCGCGAAGCGCTGCCAGAAGGCCCGGTCCGCCCACGGCTCGTAGGGCACGAAGCCCTTCGCCTGGAAGTCGGGCAGGACGGCCCGCTGCTCCGGCCCGGCCAGCAGGGCGGCGAAGCGCGAGAAGCTGCTGTTGGCCAACACCAGACGGTCGGCGCGGGCGAGCAGCGCGAAGTCCAGCACATGCGCCGGCATCCCCGTCGCCGCCCGCAGCGCCGCCGCGTCGAGCTGGGGATAGTCCTCGAACTCCGGCAGCACCGCCCCCGGATCGTCGGTCGCGATGTGCAGGATGGGGGCCGCCAGCGTCGGCCACACCGCCTCAAGCCAGGCGCGGTGCCAGAGCGTCGGCACGATGCGGTACCAGGGCAGATCGCGCTTGTCGAAGCCGGCGTAGTCGCCGCGCCGCACATGCAGGACGACCAGCGTCCGCCCCTGCGCCCGCAGCCCCGCCACCGCCGCGTCGACGGGCTCGCTCCAGTCGGCGCGCAGGCGGAACAGGCGGCGCAGGAAGTCCCGGTGGCGCGTCCAGCTTTCCGGCACCTCCTGGAAGTAGCCCCAGAAATCGACGCCGACCGGCGGGGCGTCCATCGCCCACAGCGCGAGGTCGTCGTCGTCGAAGCCGTAGAAGCGCAGCTCCGGATGCGGCTCGGCGCCGGGGCGCGGGTCGGACAGGCCGAACAGCCCCTCGCCCTCCCAGGCCGGCACCGCGATCCCCACCCCGGCGCGCAGCCCGTACAGGCGCAGGAAGGCGTACTGGAAGAGCTGGTTGGCGAACCGGCCGTTGCCGCCCAGCGTGGTCATGCTGACCGAGGCCGGGCCGCCCCCCCCGGCGAGCGCGGGATCGGCCAGCCGGCTGGAGCGGACATAGGCGCGCAGCTCCCCGTCACCCCGAAGGGGAACGAAGCCGCGGTCGAACAGCGGCGCGGCGAGCGGCGGCCGGGCGGCCTCGCCGGCGACCAGGACGACGGCCAGGGCGTCGAGCGCCCGCCCGTCGGTGTCGGCGGCGAGCAGGGCGCGCACCGCCTCGTCGCCACCGGCCAGCAGCCCGTCGATGGGCGTGCCCTCCGCGGCTTCGGCCGCCAGCCGCTCGACCCAGGAGGCCGGCGGCCCGTCCAGCGCCAGCGTCTCCGCTCCCTCCGCAATCGCACCCAACGGCCCAACGGCCGCAAAGCGCTGCACCCGGGCGCCCGCGCGCCCGATCCGGTCAAGGGTTTCGAAGATCATTGGAGTTCCTGAGCAGAGCACGCCACACCGTTTCGCGCGCGCACCTTAAACATCCCGCCACACACCGGCAAGGAGCCTCGGGACGCAACCGAGGCTCCCGAGGGGGCTCGCGGGAAGGCCATGGACACGCCGTTCCGGAGCCCTCGGGCCTACGCCGGAATGGTTTCGGACAGAAACAGCCGGCGATAGCTGGCCGCCATGCTTCGTGTGGTCAGTTTCTCCTTGAGGACGGTGGCGCGCGCCCGCCGCCGCATCGCGGTGAGGGCCTGGGGGTCGGCGACCAGGGAGCGGACCAGGGACGCCGCCTTGGCCGGGTCGCCGATCGGCAGAATGGTGCCGGTTTCGCCCGCCCGAACCAACGTCGCGACATCGCCCACATCGGTCGCCGCGGCGGCCACCTCCATGGCCATCGCCTCCACGAGGACCATCGGCAGGCCTTCGATGTCGGAGGTCAGGGCGAGGAGATCGAGAGCGACGTAAAGGCCGGGCATCTCGCCGGCGTCCCCGTGCGGCCGCATCGTCAGGCGCTCCTCCAGTCCGGACACCCTCGCGGCCGCCCGCACCTCCGGCGCGAGGGGGCCGTCGCCCACCATCACGAAGCGCAGGCGCGGGTCGTCGCCGAGGAGCGACGCCATGGTCACGAAATCGACGGGCCGCTTCTCCGCGCTCAGCCGGCCGACGAAGCCGATCAGGATGCCGTCGTCCGGGCAGCCAAGCCGGGCGCGGGCGGCGGCCCGGTCGTGGCGGGACGGGTTGAAGCGTTCTTCGGTGTCGATGCCGTTGCGGATGCAGACGATCTTCGCCGGATCGACCTTCCGTTCCAGAAGGCCCGACCGCACGCGCTCGGCGATGGCCACATGGGTGTCGATGGCGTCGTCGTTCTCGACGCTGAACCGGATGTAGCCGTCGCCCCAGGCGTTGTGGAGCAGGTTGAACATCCGCAGCCGGGGATTGGCCTTCTTCAGGGCGCGCGCCGCCAGATAGCCGAGGGCGGAGCCGGAAATCATCGCCTGCTCGATGTTCCAGGCGCGGACGGCGGCCTGAAGGAACGCGCTGTGGAACTCCGCATCGAAGAGCTGGGGCAGATGGTAGAGGCGCCGCGTGAAGGCGCGGAAGCGGTCCGCCCAGGCGTTGTCAGCCGGCAAGGTGGTGACGATGACGATGTCGAAATCGTCGCGCACCGCCTCCAGGATGGTCAGCAGAACCGTCTCCGATCCGCCGACCTCCAGCCACGGAACGATCAGCAGGAATCCCGGTTTCGCTCCCTTGCCCGCCGCCGTCCGGTCGAGCCAGTCGAAGGGGGTCGCCGATGGCAACGGAGCCATGGATGCGCGGACGTCGGCGCGGAAGGCCGGCTCGAAGACTTCCGGGTTGAGCATACGGATGCGTCCGATCAGCTCCTGGTGCATGTCCTGCGCTTCCGCGGTCATCGTCCGGCCATGGCGGCGGTGGTTCATCAGCGGCTCGGCGATGCACAAGCCTTCCACGCCCAGGCTTCCCAGGCGAAGCCAGAACTCCCAATCCTCGTAGCCGCCACGCATGACTGGGGAATAGCCGCCGGCGGCCGCCCACAGCGAACGGCGGAAAACCGCCGACACGCTGACGTGGTTCTCGATGGTAATGCGTTCCAGGTCGAAGGGCGCCGTCCGCCAGATCCCCTCCTCGTCCCCGAACAGGCGCAGCCATGAATAGACGAAGCCGACATCGGCGCGCGCCTCCATGACGGCGACCGCCTTTTCCAGGTAGGAGAGTTCGAGGGTGTCGTCGGCGTCCAGGCAGCAGACGTAGGTTCCCCGCGCCAGGGCGATTCCGTTGTTCCGGGCCATCGGCAATCCGGCGTTCGCCTGACGCAACACCGTGACGCGGGGCCGGTCGAGCCGGTCCAGGACATCCTTCGTGAAGGGATCGGTCGAGCCGTCGTCGACGACGATCACCTCCAGATCGGTCAAGGTCTGGGCCAGGACGCTGTCCACGGCCTCCTCGACGAAGCGCCCGTAATTGTAGCAGGGCACGACCACCGTCACGAGCGGCGAGCGGTGGGGCTGGGGCGTGCGCAAAATGCCGGCCACCAGCGTGCGGCGGGCGGGGACCTCGCCGCGGCCGATCCACACGTTGCCGGAGAAGGTGAAGGGAAGCGCCGCGGCGACGGCGGGAGGTGCCGGAACCGGCGGCTCCAGAAGGGGGGGCGCCTTCACCATCCCCACGGCCATGATTTCCCGAGCGGCGATTTCCCGAGCGGCCTCGCCTCCCGCCGGCGCGGCATCCATCGGAAGGGATTGCCCGCTGCGGTTCAGGTTGGCCAGCACGGCGGCCTCAAGCCCCGGCCAATCCCGGCGCAGGGCGAATCCGACCCCCCCGCGGGTTTTGCGCACCGCGCCGCGCAGGAGTCGGCTCGACAGGCGCAGCGGTGCGGTCACCCGCCAGGAGGTGCTGGCGGCGACCGCGTCCAGCTCCGCCCGGTGCGCCGCCTTCAGGGCCTCCCGCTCGTTCCGCGCGGCGTCACGTTCGGCGGACAGACGCTCCATGGCCGCTTCGTGTTCCATGGCCAGATCGTCAATGGCGTCCTCATACCGCGCGGTGAGCCGGGCGGTGGCCGTGGCGTGTTCGGCGGTCAGCCGGGCGGTGATCGTGGCCTGTTCGGCGGTCAGCCGGGCAATCGCGATGTCGCGCAGCGTCAGCAGGTTTTCGAGATTTCCGTTCAGCCGTGCGAGGCGTTCGGCCTCGCGTGTCAGGGCGGCGACCTGCCCCTCGTTCCAGCGCAGCGCCGCCTGGGTCTGGCCGAGCATGCCGCGCACCATCAGCGAGCGCCGCAGCCGGGCCTCCGGCGTCGAGCCGTAGGTGTCCCGGCACGCCTCCGGCGTCGCGAAGCGCTGCCAGAAGGCCCGGTCCGCCCACGGCTCGTAGGGCACGAAGCCCTTCGCCTGGAAATCCGGCAGCACGGCCCGCTGCTCCGGCCCGGCGAGCAGGGCGGCGAAGCGCGAGAAGCTGCTGTTGGCCAACACCAGACGGTCGGCGCGGGCGAGCAGCGCGAAGTCCAGCACGTGCGCCGGCATCCCCGTCGCCGCCCGCAGTGCCGCCGCGTCGAGCTGGGCATAGTCCTCGAACTCCGGCAGCACCGCCCCCGGATCGTCGGTCGCGATGTGCAGGATGGGGTCCGCCAGCGTCGGCCACACCGCCTCAAGCCAGGCGCGGTGCCAGAGCGTCGGCACGATGCGGTACCAGGGCAGCTCGCGCTTGTCGAAGCCGGCGTAGTCGCCGCGCCGCACATGCAGGACGACCAGCGTCCGCCCCTGCGCCCGCAGCCCCGCCACCGCCGCGTCGAGGGGCTCGCTCCAGTCGGCGCGCAGGCGGAACAGGCGGCGCAGGAACTCCCGGTGGCGCGTCCAGCTCTCCGGCACCTCCTGGAAATAGCCCCAGAAATCGACGCCGACCGGCGGGGCGTCCATCGCCCACAGCGCGAGGTCGTCGTCGTCGAAGCCGTAGAAGCGCAGCTCCGGATGCGGCTCGGCGCCGGGGCGCGGGTCGGACAGGCCGAACAGCCCCTCGCCCTCCCAGGCCGGCACCGCGATCCCCGCCCCGGCGCGCAGCCCGTACAGGCGCAGGAAGGCGTACTGGAAGAGCTGGTTGGCGAACCGGCCGTTGCCGCCCAGCGTGGTCATGCTGACCGAGGCCGGGCCGCCCCCCCCGGCGAGCGCGGGATCGGCCAGCCGGCTGGAGCGGACATAGGCGCGCAGTTCCCCGTCACCCCGAAGGGGAACGAAGCCGCGGTCGAACAGCGGCGCGCTGAGCGGCGGCTGGGCCGCCTCGCCGGCGACCAGGACGACGGCCAGGGCGTCGAGCGCCCGCCCGTCGGTGTCGGCGGCGAGCAGGGCGCGCACCGTCTCGTCGCCACCGGCCAGCAGCCCGTCGATGGGCGTCCCCTCCGCGGCTTCGGCCGCCAGCCGCTCGGCCCAGGAGGCCGGCGGCCCGTCCAGCGCCAGCGTCTCCGCTCCCTCCGCAATCGCACCCAACGGCCCAACGGCCGCAAAGCGCTGCACCCGGACGCCCGCGCGCCCGATCCGGTCAAGGGTTTCGAAGATCATTGGAGTTCCTGAGCAGAGCACGCCGCACCGTTTCGCGCGCGCACCTTAAACATCCCGCCACACACCGGCAAGGAGCCTCGGGACGCAACCGCAGCGTTGACCCGCTTCGGATTCTTGACTTTCCGGCGGAATACCGGTCTGGTTTCCGGCCTTCACCAGGGAAGCGGCCGTGCTCGATCAGTCACCCACACCCGCCGACGTCTCCATCGACGTCCGGAACGTCAGCAAGTGCTACCATATCTATTCACGGCCGCAGGATCGGCTGCTTCAGCTCCTCCTTGGCCGCAAGCGCCGTTTCTACAAGGAGTTCTGGGCGCTCAAGGACGTGAATCTGACCGTCCGGCGCGGGGAGTCGGTGGCGCTGCTGGGGCGCAATGGAGCGGGAAAATCCACGTTGCTCCAGGTCATCAGCGGCGTGCTTCAGCCGACCGCCGGAACCGCGTCGATCACCGGGCGCATCGCCCCGCTTCTGGAACTGGGAACCAGCTTCAACCCCGAATTCTCGGGCATGGAGAACATCGCCCTGTCAGCCTCCGTGCTCGGCCTGACGGAGGAGCAGATCGCCGAACGGCGCGACACCATCGCCGCCTTCGCCGACATCGGCGACTTCATCCACCAGCCGGTGCGCACCTATTCCAGCGGCATGCAGGCCCGCCTGGCCTTCGCCGTGGCCGCCCACGTGGACGCCGAGGTGCTGATCGTGGACGAGATCCTGTCGGTCGGCGACATCGCCTTCACCCAGAAATGCACCCGCTTCATCCGCGAGTTCCGCGAGCGCGGCACCCTGCTGTTCGTGTCGCACGACATGAGCGCCGTCACCGCCTTGTGCGATCGGGCGGTCTGGCTGAACGGCGGCCAAGTGATCGAGGACGGGGCGCCACGGGATGTTGCCCATCATTACAAGGTCTGGATGGCCAATCCCCAGAAGCACCTCGATGCCCGGGCTTTCCTTGAAAGCCTGAAGGCCGGCACCGCCGATGAGGCGGAGGCACCGGAACCAGAGCCGGCCGGGGACGGCGCCCAGCCTGTTCCGGATGACGACGGGACTCTGCTGGTGCAGGATCTCAAGACCCGCACGCGGGTGTCGTTCCATTGGGACGCGCTTTCCTCCGGCGAGGGGGGCGCCAGGATCGAGCGGGCCTGGATCGAGGATGCCGAGGGCAGCACCGCCACGATGGTCAACGGTGGCGACGCCGTCACCCTGTGGATCGAGGCCGAAGCCCGCCAGCCTTTGCAAAGCCCGATCGTCGGGTTCGGCGTCAAGGATCGGCTGGGGCAGGTGGTGTTCGCCTGGGACACCTCCAAGACGGATTTGCTCCCACCCGTGGTGGACGCCGGGCAAACGTTCCGCGCCGGATTCCGCTTCCGCTTCCCGTATCTGACCGGAGGCACCTACACCATCAATCTGGCGCTTGCGGATGGCACGCCCGACACGCACATCCAGCACCACTGGATGTACGACGCCATGGAATTCCAGGTGCAATGGTCGTCCGTTGCGCAGGGGCTGATCGGCATCCCCATGGAGCAAGTCGTCTTCACCGTGGATGCGTGACCCGACGGCCGCGGGCTCGGGTGACAATGGAAGGGACCACCATGGATCGACGGCTTGGGTTCATTGATGCCTTGCGAGGGTACGCGATCCTGGCGGTGATCGTCGTCCACACGTCCCAGCTCTACCCGCATCTCTCGCCATCGGTGCAATCCTTCATGGCCCAGGGGGCCCGTGGCGTCCAGCTTTTCTTTCTGGTCAGCGCCCTCACACTGATACAGTCGTGGCACAGCCGGAACGATGAGGGGGATATCAAAACCCTGAATTTCTTCATTCGACGTGTGTTCCGCATTCTGCCGATGTTCTACGTCGGCATCGGTTTCTTCTTTTGGCTCGACGGATTCCAGGCGCGCTACTTCGCGCCAAACGGGATTGGTCCATGGCATGTCGCCATGACCATGGCCTTCCTGCATGGATGGCACCCGGAGACCATTACCTCGGTGGTTCCAGGCGGTTGGTCAATCGCCGTGGAAGTGACCTTCTATCTGACCTTTCCACTGATTGCGGCGACGATCCGTTCCTGGAAGGGCGCCCTGCTGTTTGCGGCGGGCACCGTCCTGCTGGCGGAATTCAGCCTTCCGGGCGCCACGAGCTGGGTGCAGGGGATGCGACCGGACCTGCCGCCCTACCTCGTCAGCACCTTCACCTTCCTCTGGTTCTTCAACCAGTTGACACCTTTTGCCCTGGGCATCCTGGTCTTCTTCGTGCTGCGGGACCGTCCGCGTCTACCACCCCGGCTGGCGTGGAGCGGCCTCGCGCTTTCCGTTGGAGCCGCCATCGCGATGGCCCTGCATCCGCCGACCGTTGTCCAGGCCCATATCGCCTATTCCGTGTGCTTCGCCCTCGCCGTCCTGTGCATCGCCGGAGGGGCGAACACCCTGGTCGTGAACCGGCCGATCCGCTTCCTCGGCCGTATCAGCTTCAGCGCCTATCTTGTCCATTTCGTGTGGTACGACCTGGTCCTGGCGCATACGGACCGGAACGTGGATCTGTTCGCACACTTCGGCGCCTGGAATGGAAACGGCGTTTTCCTTCTCGTCCTCACCGGTGTTCTCCTGGCTACGATCGTGGTTTCCAGCGTGACCTACCGGTTCATCGAGCGCCCGATGATCGACGCCGGCTCGCTCCTGACCCGGCGGCTCACCGCATCGGCCCAGCTCCGCCAAACGGCCAAGGAGGCGGCCTGAACGGCGAAGGCCCTCTGATGAATAGCCATCGGCGGAATTTGGTATAAGGTGACCAGGGCGGAGCGCGCAACGCGTCCGCTTGTCTTCTTGCGCGCGAGGTTATTTTGGGCATCGTACATCCAGGCGTTCCGGAAGCCCTGACCGAAAGGCTGGCGGCCGAAGCCGGCATCACGACGTTCGTCGAAACCGGAACCTTTCAGGGACGGACGGCCGCGTGGGCAGCGGAACGCTTCAAGCGGGTGATCACCATCGAGGCCGATCCCAGCCTTTACCGGAACGCTGCCGAGCGTTTTCGGGATGTTCCGAACGTCACCGTCCTGCACGGCAACAGCGGGGAACTGCTGCGCGGCGTCGTTGATTCCCTGGCCGATCCGGCGCTGTTCTGGCTCGACGCTCATTGGTCGGGTCCCGGAACCGCCGGAGAGACGGCCGAATGCCCCGTGCTTGAAGAGATCGCCGCCATCGATGCCGGCCTGCCATCCCACCTCGTCCTGGTGGACGACGCCCGAATGTTCCTCCACCCGCCGCATCCTCTCCACAACGCGGACGCTTGGCCGGACGTCACCGGACTGGTTCACGCTCTGGAGAAGGCCGGCCGGGGCGATTACGTGGCCGTGATCGAAGATGTAATCCTGCGGGTGCCAAGGCACCTCAAGGATGCCCTGCGCGCCTATGTCCACGGGGACAGCTGACATGACCAGTTCCGGGGAAAACCCGACGGCCGGTGGGCTGGACACGCATGGCCTTCTGCGGGCGCGCAATCTTCTGACGCCCGGCGTTCCTCTTCGCCTGCATCTCGGCTGCGGAGAGACGCGGCTGCCGGGCTACGTCAACATCGATTACCCGGCGGATGCCCACAACGTCATGGCGGTGCGCCCCGATCTGGAAGCCGATGTCCTGGGGCTGCACTTTCCGGATGGGTCGGTGGACGAGGTCCGGCTGCATCACGTCTTCGAGCATTTCAACCGCGTGGCGGCCTATGGCCTGCTGGTGCGTTGGCACCGCTGGCTGAAGCCGGGTGGCACGCTGCATCTGGAAACCCCCGACACGGTGGCCTGTGCCCGCGAGGTCGCCGGCGACCTGCCCCTTACGCTGAAGCTGCGCGCACTCCGCCACATGGAAGGCGACCAGACGGCGAGTTGGGGTTATCACGTCGGCCATTGGTTCGGTGACCGTTTCCGTCATACGTTGGAAAAGCTGGGCTTCACCGACGTGGTGATCGAGCAGCACCAGTCCGGTCACGAGCCGCCGCTGCACAACGTGACCGCCCGTGCCGTCAAGGACAAGGATCGGCCGCTGGACGAGCAGATCGCCGCGGTCGAAGCCCTGCTCTGGGAGAGCACCGTCGCCGAGGCGGAGCGCCCGACCTGGGAACGCTGGCGCGAACAGCTCCGCGCCTTCCTGGCCGACGGTCGGCTGCCGCCGGCTCCGAACGCCCATCCCGCTCTTTTTGGCGTATCTTCCTCGCAGCCCGCTTCCGTTCCGGACGATCTGGCGGGCTTCCTCACCAGGCTCACGGCAACAGAAGGCGCATCCACCTCCTTGGAGGAGATCCATGACTTCAACCAGCGGGACCGCGACCGCTGGGTTGCCGCGCAGGCCGCCCGGATTCCGGCGGGGGCACGGGTACTCGACGTTGGGGCGGGGACCTGCCGCTACCGGCCCCTGTTCGCTCATGGTGCCTACACGTCCCATGATTTCAAGCAGTATGAAGGCTTCCAGAGCCCGGAACGCAATGAAGGAATCTACGGTAGCATCGATCTTGTCAGCGACATTCTGAACCTGCCGGCTCCGGATGGCGCGTTCGACGTGGTGCTGTGCACAGAGGTGCTGGAGCATGTGCCCGAACCCGCCGCCGCGGTTCGGGAAATGGCGCGCGTCCTCGCCCCCGGCGGCACGCTGCTGCTGACCGCCCCCCTCGGGTCGGGGCTGCACCAGGAACCCTATCACTACTATGGCGGCTTCACGCCCCACTGGTACCGCTACGCCTGCGAGCGGGCCGGGCTGACGTTGCGGGAAACCGTGCCGAACGGCGGCTTCTTCCGGATGCTGTCCCAGGAATGCGCCCGCGTGGCCTGGACCATGGACCGCCATCGCGAGTTGCACGGCGGGTTCGACGGCGCCGTCGGGCGGCTGTTTGGGGAGTTGCTGCCCCGTTATCTCCACAATCTCGACGATGCCTGCCCGATCCCGCAGTTCACCGTCGGTTACCATGTCGTGGCAGTGAAGGCTCCGGCCTGAGTCTTCAGGGATCGCAACAAAAAAGGCGCCCGGCGGGCTCGTCCGCCGGGCGCCTTTTCATCGTCCGGTTCGCGCCGTCACACGATATCGGCGAACCCCGTCCGCAGATAGCGGAACAGCCGCAGGCTGAGGACCGCGAACAGCAGGCCGGCCAGGATCTGAATGCCAAGCACCGTCCAGTCGGGGGCCGCGCCGGCGAACAGCACCGTGCGCGTGTTCTCGATGATGCCGGTCAACGGGTTCAGGTGCAGCAGCCCGCGGAAGGCTTCCGGCAGCGCGCTCGCCGGGTAGAACAGCGGGCTGAGGAACATCAGGAGCTGGCTGATCACCGGCATGATCGCCCGCAGGTCGCGCAGATAGACACCAAGCCCGCTCAGCAGCAGGCCGACGCCCAGGCAGAACAGGAGCAGCGGCAGCCACACCAGCGGCAGCAGCAGGACCGACAGAGGCGGCAGCCCGAAGACCGCCAGATAGAAGGCGGTCAGGATGAGAAGGCTGACCGCCACCTGGAACAGGCTGGAGAGCACCATCACCCAGGGCAGGATCTCCAGGGGAAACACCACCTTCTTGACGTAGGAGGGATTCTCCAGGATCAGGCCGGGTGCGCGGACCAGCGCTTCGGAGAACATGGTGAAGACGATCAGGCCGGCGAACAGGATCAGGGCGAACTCCCCCTTTCCACCGGTCGAGGTTCCCCAGCGGGCCTGGAACACCACCGAGAAGACGAAGGTGAAGACGGCCAGCATCAGCAACGGGGTCAGCAAGGCCCACAGGATTCCCAGGACCGATCCCCGGTAGCGCGCCTCGATCTCCCGCCGGACCAGGCGCCGGACCAGGGCCCGGTGGTGCCAGGGCTCCGTGAACAGGCCAAGCAGGCCGGACGGGACGTGGGAAGTGCTTGCAGCCATGGTCATGAGCGACGGGTTCCGTCTTGAAAAGGGCGCGGGCGTTCTAGTCCCGACTCGAAGGGTGGCGCAATGCGAAACCGCACCGTCCCATATCTGTCAGGACGCCGCGGCGCGCAGCAACTCGACCAGGCGCGGCGCCGTGCCTTCCAGGGAGTAATGCCGCTCCACCTTGGCGCGGCCGGCCGCACCCAGCTGCCGCCGCAGGTCGGGGTCGGCGGCGAGGCGACGCAGCGCGCCGGTCCACTCTTCCGGGGTTTCGGCCAGGAAGCCGTTGACCCCATGCTCCACAATGTCCCGGTTGACGCCGACCGGAGACGCCACCACCGGTTTGCCGCAAGCCATATACTGGATCAGCTTGTAACCGCACTTGCCTCGTTCCCAGGGCGTGTCGGCCAGCGGCATGATGCCGATGTCGAACTGGGCGATGCGACTGGTTTCCGTCTCCTCCCGCCATTCATGGCGATCGGCCGGCAGCCCGCTCAGCGCCGCGGGGGTGGCGCCGACCAGGAAAATCCGGGCCTCGCTCCCCGTCACCATCCGGCGCAGCGGCTCTTCGACCAGATTGAGATAATGATCGGTGATTGGGGACCCGATCCAGCCCACCGCCGGAAGACCATCGGCCTGGGCCGTTCCGGTGGGGTAGCGCGCGAGATCGACCACGGTGGGAAGGGTCGCGATCGAGCGGGCACCAGCCGACTCGGCCCTTCGGGCGAGATAATCGTTTCCAACGGTCACCAGGGCCGCACGCTGCATCACTCGGTCGAGCTTGCTGCCCAGCAGCCGGCGCACCAGGGACCAGCGGCTGCGGTCATAGTGATGAAACCAGGCGTCATCGAAATCAACGACGTAGGGTGGGGCCGATTCCAGGATCCAACGCTCCATCCCATAGGGAATCCAGGGCAGCAATTCCTTCTCGACCCACAGAAGGTCGAAATTGCGTACCGACGCCATCTGGCGGATGCGCGCCGCATAGGACGCCGCGATGCGGCGCAACGGACGCGACCGCCCCGTGTAAAGGGCTTCCAGGTAGGAATCGGGCAACAAGGGAGCCACGGCAACCGACATTCCCGCGTCAGCCAGTGCCGGAAGGAACTGGTAATGCCGGAGACGGCTGCTGGGGCCCCGAGGGCTGTAGCGGGAGAGCAGCAGGATACGCATGGCCGCAGTATATATTTCTTCGGACAATGGCACGGCGGCGGCGGTGCTGCAAACCAGGAACGGCGGAAGGCCTTTGGGGAAGGCCGGAACCCCGGCTTTCCCCAATGGATGGATCGCTGTACCTGGAACGCTCGGGATGCGACGCGAAACCGGTTCCCAGTCATTTTCCTAAAAGATGCTGAACAAATCCACCTGCGCATGCTGTGAGGAAAGCAAATCATGCGATCCGCTTCTCGCATCCAGGCTTGGCGCAACCTGCGAGTCTGTTACTGATGTGAAACATTATCGCTAGAGCCCCTCACCCGTTCGGATTGCTTTCCCATAAGTGGTTATTCTATCGGATGGTTCCATTCCGCACTTGCAAAAACGGGTTACCAATGATATCGAGCGCAAGGCATGCCATAAGGCGCAAAGTTTTAGACACTTTGGCGGGGGTTCAAAAATATGACGACGTCGACCACGATCACCGGTGGTATTACCAGCGAAGTTAAGACCGCGTCCACCCTGGCGGGTGCGGTTCTCCAGAACACCAGCCTCGTCGCGACGACGAAGGACACCAAGGCGCTCGTAATCGGCGACAGCGCCCTTCCGCCGACGAAGACGCTCAGCCTGATCAGCGACAGCAACACGGCGCTGGTGCTGAACACCAACACCGCCGCCACCCTCCTGGGCGGTTCGGGCAACAACAACGTTCTCGTCGCGAACGACGCCGCCGGCACCGTGCTGCAGGCCGGCACCGGCACCGGCCAGACCCTGGTCGGCGGCTCGGGCGGCCAGCTGCTGGGCACCAGCACCGTGGCGGGCGCTTCGGCCACCATCCTCGGCGGCTCGGGCGCCGACACCGTCGTGGCCGCGGCCGGCAACAACGTGCTGACCGCCGGTGCGGGCAACAACACCATCCTGAGCACGGGCGGCAACAACCAGATCTTCGCGGCCGGCAACGACACCGTCTTCGCGGCGGGCGGCAACGCCACCATCGGTGCTGGCACGGGCAACGCCTTCCTGGCGGTCACCGGCGGCAACAACCTGATCGCCGGCGGCCAGGGCAACACCACCGTCGCCGCGGCGGCGGGCAACAACACGGTCTTCGGCGGCTCGGGCAACGCCCTGGTCGCCGGCGGTACGGGCAACGACCTGCTGATCGGCAACACCTCGAAGACGGGCACCGCCGTCATCGGCGGCTTCGCCGGCAACGACACGATCATCGGCGGCGTCGGCAACGACACGCTGTTCGGTGGTGAAGGCAACGACATCTTCGTGTTCAGCACCGTCTTCGGCGGCGGCAAGCACGTCATCGGCGACTTCAAGGCCGGCACCGATCTCATCGCGGTCCAGGGCTACGGCCTCACCGCGGCCCAGGTCGCGTCGCGCGTCACGGTCACCGGCGGCAGCTCGGTCATCTCGCTGTCGGACGGCACCCAGATCACGGTCGCCGGGGTCACCAACCTGACCTCCAGCAACTTCGCCGTCTAAGAAGAGTCTCTGCATTATCTGATGGACCTGCCGAGCGATCGGCAGGTCCATTTTTATGCGCTTCATGTCTCTGCCTTTCTTCGGCATGAAGGGTGGAAGCGAAGACCGACAAGGATCCGCCGGGCGGCTCCGGCGCCCTTGCGGACAGCCGCAACTCCGATCGGGACATCACTGATCGGGACACCCCAAATCGAGGCAGGGGATCGTTCTTCATGGGTTCGGCCGGCAGCTCGAAAACCCAGGCCCGGCGCCTGGACGTGCAGCGCCTGGAAGGGCTGATTGCCGATGGGCACATCGCCGA
Organism: Azospirillum brasilense; assembly: GCF_022023855.1. Classification (NCBI taxonomy): domain Bacteria; kingdom Pseudomonadati; phylum Pseudomonadota; class Alphaproteobacteria; order Rhodospirillales; family Azospirillaceae; genus Azospirillum; species Azospirillum brasilense. Next base: position 154,684 of record NZ_CP059454.1, on the reverse strand, counting down.
GGCCGAGACGGTGGCGGGCATTCTGCTGCGCCACAACGCCACCCACGTCTATGGTGCCGCCGGCCTTGCCCGCTGCGCCCTCGCACGGGGGGATCTGGGCACCGCGCTGCGCTGGGCCGAACGCGGCGCCCGCTTCGCTCCGAACGACATCGCGCTCAAGGCTTTCTTCGCCGCCCTGCTGATCGCGGCGGACCGCCCGGCCGAGGTGCCGCCGTTGCTGAGCGATGCGGTCGAAAAGGCCGCCGTTCCAACCGCGGCTATCGCGTTGGGACAGGCCTTGGCCCGTCTGGGAGCGGCGGACCGCCTGCTTCCCTTGATCGTCCAACAACTGAACCGTTTCCCGGTGAGCGTCGCCCCCCTGTTGGGAGACCTTGCCGACCACGCCGTACTGACCGGGCAGGCCGTCGGTTGGGCGACTGCCGACATAGGCCTGAGGATCGTCGGTGCCCTTGCGCCGGATTCGTCGTCACCGAACCGGAACGGCATAATCCGAATCGGATCCTCCCAGGATGCCGCCCTGCTCGTCATGGGCCGGGCGCCGTTCCTGCGGCACTATGGCCAGCAGGGCGACGGTGGGCCGATCCGTTTCGTTCTTCCCGTCGGCCCGGAGTTGGAAGGGCAGCCACTCTCCATCACCCTGGACGGAGAGCCCCTGCTCGGCACGCCCCTGCATCCCAGACGCCATGCAGCGGTCGAAGGAAGCGTCCTGCTTGATGACGGACCCGGCGGGGCCGCCGAAGCGGTGCTTTCCGGCTGGGCTTGGTGCCCCGGCGATCCGCCGCAGTCCGTCACCGTCCAAGTGACGGACGAGGCCGGACGCACCGTGACCGTGACCGCGGACCGTCCGGCACAGGGGGTGAGAGCCCAAGGGGTCGAGGACGGCCATTACGGCTTCCTCATCGATCCGGTCGTCGCCGGCCTCTCGCCCGGCCGTCTCCACGTCACCGCCGGACCAGGACATGCTCCCCTGGCTGGCAGCCCCCTTCCCTGGCCCGGCCCCCGCCGGATCGGACGGCGGTCCACGCCGGTCGGTCCGCGGCCATCCCGTCCGGCAGAGACGGGGCGCCCTCCAGCCGCTTGGCCAACCACTGGGGCATCGCCCATGGTGGACATCGTGATCCCGGTCCACCGCGGGCGGGAGGAGACGATGGCCTGTCTGCGGTCGGTCTTCGCGGCGGGGGACGCCACGCCGTGCGAGATCGTCGTCATCGACGACGCCAGCCCGGATGCGGACCTTGTCCGCGAACTGAAGGCGCTCGCCGAGGCGGGGCGCATCACGCTGCTCCGCAATCAGCACAATCTCGGCTTTCCAGCCACGGTCAACCGGGGGCTGGCCCTGCATCCCGACCGTGACGCCGTGCTGCTGAACGCCGACACGCTGGTCGCCGGGCCGTGGCTGGAACGGTTGCGCGCCGCGGCTTGGTCGGCGGCGGACGTCGGCACGGTCACCCCCCTGTCCAACGACGCAACGATTCTCAACTACCCCTCGGGGGCGGACCGGCCATCCCCGCCGTCCCTGACGGAAACGGCGGCGCTCGACCGGCTGGCCCGCACGGTGAACGCCGGGTTGCGGGTCGACCTGCCGACGGCGGTCGGCTTCTGCGCCTACATCCGGCGCGATTGCCTCAGGGAGACCGGCCCCTTCGAAGAGTGGCTGTTCGGGCGCGGCTATGGTGAGGAGAACGATTTCTGTCTGCGCGCGCACCGGTTGGGTTGGCGCCATCTCGGGGCCGCCGACGTTTTCGTGGCGCATGTGGGCGGACGCTCCTTCGGACGGCAGAAGGCGATCCTCGCCGCGCGCAACAGCCACCTGTTGGAACGGCTGCATCCCGGATACGACGCGCTGGTCCAGGACTTTATCGCCGCCGACCCGCTGATGGCCGCGCGCCGGCGCCTCGACCTCGCCCGCTGGGCGGAGGGGGGCGGAACCGCACAGGGACCCGCCGTCCTGCTGGTCACGCTCGCCGGGCGTGGCGGGGTCGCCCGCTTCATCGAGGAGCGCACCGACGCTCTGCGCGCGGAGGGCTGGCGCGTCCTGCGGCTCATTCCCGAAACCGCCGGAGCCGCGGAGGGAAACGAGGACAAGGACGATGACGAGGACGATGAGGAGAATGCCCGGCGCCGTCCTTCCATCCCGTCCGAGCGCCGCTGCCGGATCGAGGCCATGGACCGGCCCGACCTGCGCGATCTGGTGTTCCGCACCCGCGGAGAGCTTGACGAACTGGTCGAGGCCCTGCGGCTGGCCGGCACGGCGGCGGTGGAGATCCATCATCTGCTGGGCCATGACCCCGCGGTGCTGGACCTGGCCGGGCGGCTCGGCGTTCCTTATGATCTCACCATCCACGATTACGGCCTGATCTGCCCGCGCCTCAGCCTGGTGGACAAGGACGGGCGCTATTGCGGGGAGCCGGAGTTGGCCGCCTGCGAACGCTGCACCGCCGATCCGGACGACCGTGCCGACCCGGAACTGACGGTGGGTGCTCTGCGCCGGCGCACGCGCACTCTGGCCGCCGGCGCGCGTCGGGTGACGGCGCCGACCCGCGATGTGGCGGCGCGGCTGCTGCGTCACATCGCCCCGCGCCCCATCGAGGTCAGGCCCTGGGAAGATATCGCCCCGCCGCCACCCCAGCCGCCCCGCCGCCGGGACGGCCGCCGGTGGCGTGTGTGCACGATCGGTGCCGTCGGCATCCAGAAAGGCTACGAGGTTCTCTTGGCCTGCGCCCGCGACGCCGCGGCGCGCAGCCTGCCATTGGAATTCGTGGTGGTCGGCTTCAGCGAGGCGGACCCGCCCCTGTTCGAGACGGGGCAGGGCTTCGTCACCGGCCGCTTCACGGAGGCGGAGGCGGTGGCTTTGGTGCGGGCGCAGGAGGCCGACATCGCCTTTCTGCCGTCCATCTCGCCGGAGACCTGGTGCTACGCCCTGTCCACCGCCTGGAAGGCCGAACTGGAGGTGGTGGCCTTCGACCTGGGAGCGATGTCCGAGCGCATCCGTGAGAAGGGTGGCGGCCATCTGCTGCCACCGTTGCTGGAGGCTGCGACAATCAACGACGCCCTCCTGGGCATTCTTGACGCTCATACGCCGCATGGCGTAGCAATCGGGCAGTCCTCTTCCTTTCGGTCAGATTACAGGCCAAGCATTCCGGGGGCGGATTCGGATGGTCCGAACGCCTTCTGTTCAATTTCCCAGTCCCGCGGGGGGTCGTCGATGATCGGTAAAGTTGCGTCCACAGAAGCCCAACAACCCTCTCAGATCAAGGCGACGGCCCAGACCCTGTCGCTGGCACCCGGTTTCTATTCGCTGATCGTCACGAGCGGCGGCGGCATGGCGGCGGCCGGCGAGTTTCCTCTTCCCAGCGTTCAGCTCGCTGCGTCCCCCAACAATCATTCCGGCACCACCGTCGAGATGATTGGCAGCGTGTCCGGAAATTGGCTTAGCAAGCCGGGCGACACCATCATCATCAAGGTGTCGGGTGGGCCCGCGAACCTGATCCTGTCCTCCTACAAGCACACCGAACGGCAGAACGCGCTGCTCTCGCTCCAGTTCGCCCGCATCGACGATGCCCCGGCGGATTCTCCCACGGCTCAGCAGGCCGCCGCTCCGGTGGCAGCGTCCGCTCCGGTCAAGGGCGCGCAGTTCCAAGCGCCGGCGGCTTCATCGGCTGTCCGTCCGCGCACCGAAATCCTGGCCCACATCCAGCGCCAGGGCGATCTGCGTTTCGCCGATTCCAACTGGGCCGGCGCGGTCGGACAGCGTCTGTGGATCGAGGCCTTCTCGATCACCCCGGTCGAGGGCATCGCCTCCGAGGACATCGAGTACAAGGGCCTGACCGCGAACGGCTGGGAAACCCCCTGGATCAGCGGTGGCGGCATGTGCGGCAGCCGCGGCCTGGGCACGCCCCTGGTCGGCTTCTCGATCCGCCTGCGCGGCGCCACGGCCGAGCGTTTCGATTGCGTCTATGAGGGGGCCTTCGTCAGCGGCTACCGCTCGCCCGCCGGACAGAACGGCAGCCCCTGCCGCTCCGACGCGATCAGCGACGCTCTGGAAGGCTTCCTGCTGCGCTTCGTCGAGAAGGCCGGCGGCACCCAGCCGCGTTCCTATTGATCCGGAACGCCCACAGGCCGATGCTCAAGACCGTGCTCAATGTCGGATGCGGTCAGCGCGCCATTTCCATCCTCGGCAGCTCCCTGCCGACGGATGGGTGGCGGGAGCTGCGTCTCGACATCGACCCGAAGGTCGACCCGGACATCATCGCTTCGATAACGGACATGGTTCCGGTGCCCGACGGGTCGGTGGATGCCGTCTGGTCGTCGCACAATCTGGAGCATCTCGACCCGCACGACGTGCCGGTGGCGCTGCGGGAGTTCCTGCGCGTCCTGACGCCGGGTGGCACGCTCTTCTTGAGCGTGCCCGACCTGCAGGCGGTGGCGAAGCTGGTGGCTGAGGATCGGCTGGACGAGCCGCTCTATGACTCCAGGAACGGCCCGATCCGGCCGTTGGACGTCGTGTACGGCTATGGTCCGGCCCTGGCCATGGGAAACCGCTTCATGGCCCACCGCACCGGCTTCACCCCGAACCTGCTCGGGCGCCTGTTGCAGGAGGCGGGTTTCGAACCGGTGGCGATCTGGCGGCGGGCCGAGGCGTACGAATTGCAGGTCAAGGCTTTCCGTCCACCCGCGCCGGCGGACGCGCTGAAGGAGCTTGGCCTCGTCCCGCCGTCCGCCGGCTGAGGCTCGGGCACCATGCTCATCCTGGCCCGCAGCGGATGGCGGGCCTTCTTTGCGGAATCGGCGGCACGCGATGAACTATCTCTTCGTCCACCAGAACTTTTCGGGCCAATACCAGCACATCGTGCAGCATCTGGCAGCCCAGCCGGGCAACCGGGTGGTTTTCATCTCGCACGACAGCCCAGCCCAGATTCCCGGCGTGGAGCGCGCGGTCTACCAGCCCTTCCGGACGGCGAAGCCGACGACGCACCATTACATCCAGGAACTGGAACTGGCGGTCGTCTATGGACAGAGCGTCCATGAGGTCTGCCGCCGCCTGAAGGCCGAAGGCTTCCGCCCCGACATCATGATCGGGCACAACGGCTGGGGCGAGACGCTGTATATGAAGGACGTCTGGCCGGACGTTCCTCTGCTCGCCTATTTCGAGTTCTTCTATCACCTGCACGGGGCCGACATCGGCTTCGATCCAACGGTGCCGGTCACCGAGAACGACGGCCCACGGGTGCGCACCAAGAACGTCATCAACACGCTGGGCTTCGACGCCGCCGACTGGGGCCAGACCCCGACCGGCTGGCAGTGGTCGCTCTATCCCGACTACATGCGTTCGCGCATCAGCGTGATCCACGAGGGCGTGGACACCACCATCGTCCACCCGGAGCCCGACGCGTGGCTGCGCCTGCCGTCGGGCCTGACGCTGACCCGCAGGGACGAGGTCATCACCTATGTCGCCCGCAACCTGGAGCCTTACCGGGGTTTCCACGTCTTCATGCGCGCCCTGCCGGAGATCCTGAAGCGGCGGCCCAAGGCCCATGTGCTGATCGTCGGCGGCGACGAGGTCAGCTATGGACAGGTGTCCGGTGACGGGAGGAGCTACCGTGACATCCTGATGGCCGAGATCGGGTCGGGTATCGACCGGAGCCGCGTGCATTTCCTGGGCAAGATCCCCTACGGCACCTATTTGTCGGTGCTCCGCGTCTCGTCTGCCCACGTCTACCTGACCTATCCCTTCGTTCTGTCCTGGTCCTTCCTGGAGGCCATGGCGTCGGGCTGTCTGCTGATCGGCTCCGCCACCATCCCGGTTGAGGAGGTGCTGCGCGACCGGCAGAACGGCCTGCTGGTGGACTTCTTCGACGGGGCGGCCTTGGCCGACCGGGTCGACGAGGTGTTCGAGCATCCCGACCGTATGCAGACCCTGCGCGACCGGGCGCGGCGGACGGTGGTCGAGAATTACGATCTCCGCACCGTCACCCTGCCCCGTCATCTCGCTCTGATCGACGATCTGATCGCCGGACGGAACCCCGCGGAAAGGACCCCGACATGAGCGCGTGGAGCGACGGCTACAACGCCGACATCGCCTACACCCATGGTGCCTATCGCGAGCTGACGCCCGGTTACCTGTCCTACGTCTGCCTGCTGAACGGCATCCGGCCGCCGCGCACCGACCGGGCCTTCCGCTATTGCGAGCTGGGCTGCGGCCAGGGGATGACCCTGAACATCCTGGCGGCGACCCACCCCCACGGGCGTTTCACCGGCATCGACTTCAACCCGCTGCACGTCGCCGGGGCGCGCCGGCTGGCCGAAGAGGCGGGGCTGTCCAACGTCACCTTTCTGGAGCGGAGCTTCCAGGAGGTGGCCGCCGGAGCGCTGCCGGCGGACGAGGCCGGCGAGGGTTTCGACGTCATCGTCCTGCACGGCGTCTACAGTTGGGTCAGCCCGGAGAACCGCCGGGCGGTGGTGGACATTCTGGAGAAGGCGCTGAAGCCCGGCGGGCTGGTCTTCGTCAGCTACAACGCCATGCCCGGTTGGGCGCCGCTGCTTCCCCTGCAGAAACTGATGTTGGCGCACGCGGCGGCCAACCCGGCCCGCAGCGACCGGCAGCTCGACGCGGCGCTCGGCTTCATCGGCCGGTTGAGCGAGGGCGGGGCCGGCTATTTCGCCGCCAACGCCACCCCCGGGCAGCATCTCGAAACGATCGCGAAGCAGGATCGCCACTATCTGACGCACGAGTATCTGAACACCCATTGGGAGCCTCTGGGCCATGCCCAGGTGGCGCAGGACATGGCACGAGCGAAGCTGGGCTACGCCTGCTCCGCCAACATCCCGCACAATTTCGACGAGTTGTCGGTCCGTCCGGAACTGCGGGCCATCCTGGCGGAGATCGCCGACCCGACGCTGGCGGAGACGGTGCGCGACTTCGCCATGAATCAGGTGTTCCGCCGCGACATCTTCGTCCGCGGCCTGGACCGGCTGCCCGCCGCGGAAGCCACCGCGGAACTCCAGCGGCTTCGTTTCACCCTGACGGTCCCGCGCGAGAGCGCCGGGCTGGCGGTTCCGGTTCCGCTGGGCGAACTGCGCCACGATCCGGGGCTCGGCCTGCCAATCCTCGACGCGCTTGCCACGGGCACGCCGAGCCTCGGCGAGATCGCGGCGCTGCCGACCATGGCGCGGCACGATTTCGGCACGATCTCCCGCTTTGTGGCGCTCCTGATTTCCGCCAACCAAGTCCATCCCCTGGTGGAACCTGCGGAGGAAGGCCATCAGGCGGCCGGACGGTTGAACCGCGCGATCGGTCGGCGCATGCTGGTCGACGAAAACCTGTTCTTCCTGGCGGCGCCCACGATCGGGCTGGGCATCGGGGCCGACTCTCTGGAGCGTCTCGTCCTGGCTGGTCTTCTGGCCGGGCAGCCGGTGGATATCCAGCCCCTCAGCGGCTTCGTGATGGACGCGCTGCGCACGCTTGGGCGCACGATCTTCGCCGAGGATGGTTCACCCATCTCCGACCCGGACGTCATGCGCCCGCTGGTCGCCGCGAAGCTGGCCGATTTCCTGCCGCAGAAGCTGCCAGTGTGGCAGCGGCTCGGCATCCTGTGATGGAAGGCGGGGCGCCGGAAAGGGCTGTGGCGCCCATCGGCGCCCCGTCGTATGGTTCGTCCGTTTTCCAAACCCCAGGACTTGAAGATGAGCCATTCCGCCGCCGACCGCGTCCGCGAAGCCCTGCTTGAGACGTCCCGGAACTTTGCGGCCTTCGCCCAGCAGGCCGAGCAGATCGACGCCGCCGCCGGGCTGATGATCGACGGGCTGAAGGGTGGCGGCAAGGTGCTGTTCTGCGGCAACGGCGGATCCGCCGCCGATTCCCAGCATCTCGCGGCAGAGCTGACGGGCCGCTATCTGCGGGACCGCGCGCCACTGGCGGCAGTGTCCCTGACGGTGGACACCTCCGCCCTGACGGCCATCGCCAACGACTATTCCTACGACGAGGTGTTCGCCCGGCAGGTTCGCGGCCTGGGGCGGGCCGGCGACGTGCTGGTCGGCATCTCGACCAGCGGGAACAGCCGCAACGTGGTGGCCGCCCTGGAAGCCGCACGCGCGCTCGGCATGCGCACCGTCGGCCTGACCGGCGCCGCCGGCGGGCGGATGAAGGAGCTGTGCGACGTCTGCCTGTGCGTCCCGTCCACCGACACCCCGCGCATCCAGGAAATGCACATCGCCGCCGGCCACATGCTGTGCGAGTTGGTCGAGAACGCCTTCGTCTGACGAAGGCCCCCTACCCAGGAGCGGCTCCTCCTCGACTCAGTGAACGCCGTAACCCTCAGCGCCATGGCCGCAACGGGCACCGATTACCGACAGCCAGCAGCAACCTGCATGCAGTTGCCGGGAAACCCGGCACGGTTCAGTCCACTTCAGGCCGTTTTCCGGGCTATCACGACACGACTGCCGCCAACCGGCCAACAAGCACCGCGGAGCGTCAATCCAACCTCCAGGTCCGTGACGGCACCAAGGATACGATTCAATGCGGGAGCTATGGCGAATTCGGCCGTGTGGGCAGCGCGTTGCGACGAGCGGCGGCCAGACGCCAGACGCGAGGTCATCAGCAATGGCAATAGCAAAGACAAGAAGGACGTAGACTGAAGGATCTCAAAACCGGCCTTGCGGACTTTGGCGTCGAGTTCGCCACGGCGATACCGCCGTACATGATGCGCCGCCGCATCCGTTTCGCTCCACAAAAAGGGATGCTGAGGCACGGTTAGAAGCAAACCGCCACCGGGCACCAACGCCGCCCCCAGTTCGGTCAGCACGGCCTCATCTTCTTCGATGTGCTCGATCACATCGAATGCGCCCACCAGTTCAAAGGCGCTACGCAGAGGAATGCGCCGCGCGTCCATCTGCATGAATTCCGCTCCCGGTTCCAGGCGCTCGCGAGCGTTGATCAACCCGGAAGGATGCAGCTCACTGCCAACCAGACGGGTCCAGCGGCGCAGCCGGGCCACCTCCGCCAACACGGCACCATTACCGCAGCCAACCTCCAGATAGGAGCGCGCCTGCGGAAAATGCCGGTTGATCAGGCCGGTGAGAAGACGGTTTCGGGTGCGGAACCAGAAATGCCTTTGCTCCACCTCCTTGAGCGCAGCGAAAGCGGACGGATCAATGCCGGACACGGTGTCTGCCAGATCCCGGGCGAACATTGGAATACCGTCAACCCTGGATACATCGCTGCCGCACGCCGGGCAGCACCAGCCGGTGGGCCAGAGCGCCTTATCGACCTCGACCGTATCGCCAGCACCGCAGGTTGGGCACAACCGAAGCCCCGTCGCCAAGGACGGCATTACTGAAACACCGCGGTGAGAGCCACGCCCGCAACGATAAGAGCGAGACCGACCATCTGGGGCCAACTGATGACCTCGCCCAAGAACAGGGCGGCACCACAAGGCACCAGGACGAAGCTCAAGGCCATGAACGGATAGGCATACACGATCGGCAGGGACCGCACGGCGAGCAGCCAGCACAGCGCGGCCATCCCAGCCCCTGCGAAACCCGTTATCACCAGCGGATCGAGCAACATGCGCAGGAGATAAGAACCGGCGCCTTCGCTCACATCGCTTGCCAGAACGCCCGCGCGGGCCTTAATGATCAACTGGCCATAAACCGTGAAGAGCAGAGTTCCGGCAAGGAACAAATATTTCAACATGGAATGCACAACCCAACCAAGCGGCCACCCCGCCCCGTCATAGGCATACCACCAGCTCTCGGCGGACCGCCAGCCCCACGACGCATCAGCCGACCGGACCCTTCATGAACGTCTCGATCATCCAGTCCTGTTACATTCCCTGGAAGGGCTTCTTCGATCTGATCGGCCGAACCGACGTCCACGTCATTCTGGATGGCGCGCAATATGTCAAGCGGCACTGGCACAACCGCAATCGGATCATGACGACTGACGGCCCGATCTGGCTTACCATTCCGGTGGCGACGAAGGCGCGTTTCGAACAGTCAATTGAGGAGGTCCGCTTTGCTGAGCCTTGGGCGGAAAAGCATTGGCGCGCGATCGAACTTGCCTACCGGCGCGCGCCCTTCTTCGCCGATGAAGCTCCGGCGTTGCGGACGCTGTACGAGCAGGCCGACCGCCTGTCCACGCTGACCGAGGTGAACGAACTGTTCCTTGTCGGATTGTTGAAACGGCTTGGCATCACCACCCGCGTGGTGCGGGACCGGAACTTCGAACCCGAAGGGAAGCGTGGAGACCGGCTGCTGGACATCTGCCGCAAGGCGGGCGCCACCCGCTATCTGTCCGGCCCGTCGGCACGCGATTATCTTGACGAGGCGCCGTTCACGGCGGCAGGAATCTCCGTCGATTGGATGAGCTATGGTCCCTATCCGCCTTATCCCCAGCGGGGGCCGGCTTTCGACCATGCCGTTTCCGTAATCGACGTGCTGTTCGCGGTCGGGCCCGATGCGCCGGCCTATTGCCAGTCCTTTGCCAAGGTTCACGGTCCGTGAAGATATCCTTCGTCACGACGATCTATCGCACCGCGGATGACATCGAGCCTTTCGCGGAACGGGCGGCGGAGGCGGCCCGACGGCTCGGTTTCGACCATGAAGTGGTCTTCGTCAACGACGGCTCTCCCGACAATGGGGCGGCCGTCGCCGTGGCGCTTGCCGAACGGGACCCCAGCGTCGTCGTCGTGGACTTGTCCCGCAACTTTGGCCAGCATAAGGCATTATGGACCGGGCTGGGCATCGCAACCGGCGATCTCGTCATGATGATGGACGGCGACCTGGAGGAGGACCCGCTGTGGGCGGTGGACTTTCATCAAGCCATGGTCAGGGAGCGGGCGGATGTCGTCTACGGCGTTCAGGTTCGGCCCAAGGGCAACCCGCTTTATCAGATGTGCCGCAACGCGTTCTACAGCCTGCTCGGCTTCCTCAGCGACCTTGATTTTCCGCGCGATGTGACAACGGCCCGATTGATGTCACGGCGGTACATCGACGCGCTTCTGACGTTCGATGAGCGGGAAATCTTTCTGGTTGGAGTCATGCACGTGACCGGCTTCCGACAGGTTCCGCTACCGGTCAGAAAGGAAGCGCTCGCACCGACGAAATACACGCTCCGCAAGCTGCTCCGGTTGTTCCTGATGGCGGTCACCGCGTTTTCCATCGCGCCGCTGATCGGGGTGTTTCTAACGGGGCTCGCAATCAGCGCCGGATCGGTTCTCTTGATCGCCTTCTTGGTCCTGCGGTATTTCATCACCGGAATTGGGGTTCCGGGATGGACCTCGGTGATGATCGGGCTTCTGCTGTTCAGCGGCCTGTCAATGTTCATCAACGGTGTGATTGCCATCTACATCGGGACGATCTTTCTTGAGGTCAAGCGGCGTCCGCGGACCATCATAACGGCGATCCACCGTTCGACGGCGCCACCGAGCACCGTATCCCCTGCCAATGCCCTGGAAGACGCAAGCCCATGAGCCGCCGGCCATTCCTCGACCGAGTTGCAGCCTATTACAGTGACCGCTTGGCGACCCATGGGCCGACCGCCCGCGGCGCGGATTGGCGTGACGAGTGTTCGCAGGAACTTCGCTTCGCCCGGCTGTTGGACCTTGTCGGAACCGACAACCGCGGCAGCATCGCCGAACTGGGCTGCGGATATGGAGCGCTTGCCGCCTTTTTGCGCCGCAACGGCCGACCCAATCCTTACCATGGGGTGGACATCGCCCCCGACATGGTGCGGGCGGCACGCGAGACCCATGGCGGACTGGCTGATGTGGTGTTTGAGGAAAGCGATGCTCCTCCACCGGCCGACTACGTCGTTGCCAGCGGCATCTTCAACGTCCGCTTTGACATTCCCGACCAGGAATGGCTGGGATTCGTTCAGGAGACGGTCGCGGCGATGGCGGCACAGGCACGGCGTGGCATCGCCTTCAACGTCCTGACCGCCCATTCCGACCGCGACCGCATGGACCCGCGCCTCTACTATGCCTCGCCGGCGGAGCTTCTGGACTGGTGCATCCGACGTTTCGGGCGGCACGTCGCCCTGCGGCACGATTACGGGCTTTACGAGTTCACCCTGCTGGTTCGGCACACCCCGGAGGAACGGCCATGAAGCCCATCGTGATCTTCGGGGCCGGCGACATTGCCGAATTGGCAGACTTCTACTTCACGCGCGAGGCCGGTCGGGTAGTCGCCGCCTTTGTTGTCGATGTCGGCTATCTTGATGCGCACACTCGGTTCGGCCGTCCGCTGGTTGCCCTTGATGAGATCTCAGCCCGCTTTCCAGCCGCTTCGCACGACGCTTTTGTCGCGCTTTCCTATCAGTCGATGAACCGGCTCCGCGCCGCCAAATGCACCGCCCTGAAAGAGGCCGGCTATGAGCTGGCGAGTTACATCAGTCCGCGGGCGACCGTCTATACGAAGCGCATCGGGGAAAACGCTTTCATCTTGGAAGACAACACCATCCAGCCCTTTGTGACCATTGGCGACAACGTGACCTTGTGGAGCGGCAACCACATCGGACACCACAGTGTGATCGGATCGAACTGCTTCATCACGTCCCATGTGGTGGTGTCCGGTGGAGTAACGATCGGCGAAAACAGCTTCCTGGGCGTCAACACGACAATTCGGGACCATGTCTCGCTGGGAGCGTTCACCCTCGTGGGAGCAGGAGGGCTGATTACAAAAGACACCGCCGCGGAAAGCGTCCATATGCCCATTGATCATACGGAAGAGCGGCGCGTGAAAAGTACACGCCTGAAATCCATCTGACAGAAGGAGGGCAGGACGTGGCTCTGCTGCTCGGTATCGGGAATGTTTGGCGCCCGCTTGGCCAAGTACAGGCTGCACCAGGAATTGCCCCCTGGGGGATGAGTCACGCCAGCTATCCGACGGTCTTGCCGCTCGATGGCGAACGGGTCCGCGTCTTCTTTTCCACCCGTGACGCGCAGCAACGCTCGTCCATCGCCGCACTTGACCTCGGTCTTGAAGGCGACCGCTTCGAGGTGCTGGGAGCGCCCCGAGGCCCTCTTCTCTCACCAGGACCGCGAGGGGCTTTCGATGCCGACGGTGTGACGGTCGGTTGCGTCCTTCGTCATGACGGCCGAACATACGTCTTTTATCTCGGTTGGACCGTGCTACAGCGAGTGCCGTTCACGAACTTCATTGGTCTTGCCGTCGGCGAGGACGATGGGGCGCTTATCCGGGTTTCGCCCGTTCCCATAGTCGGGCGCAGCCGGGAGAACCCCTTCACCCTTGGATATCCGTGGGTGATCCGCGACGGGATCGGCTGGCGCATGTGGTTCGGTTCGCATTTGGCTTGGGGCGACGCAGGGCTACAGATGACCCACGTGATCAAGGAGGCGCGATCCGTTGACCTGACGACATGGACGCCTGGGGATCGAACGGTCATTGACATCGCGGGGGCCGATGACCCGGACGAGTTCGCCGTTTCCCGCCCTTCGGTGATCCGTGAACCGGATGGAACCCTGTCCATGTGGTACGCGCGGCGGCGGCCGGACTATGCGCTGGGCTTTGCCCGCTCGACCGACGGCGCGACCTGGAAACGGGACGATGCAGCGATCCGCTTCCAGGGTGCTCCTGAACCATGGGAGAGCCGGGAACGAACCTATCCATGCGTTTTCGATCACGCCGGCCACCGCTACATGCTCTACAACGGCAACGGCTATGGCCGCGAAGGGTTCGGGTTGGCGATCCAGGAAGAGCGGCGATGACCGGCTGCACAGCGGGTTTCCCGTTTCGTCATGACCCGCTTTTTGGCGGAGGGGCGTCGCACCCAAAGTCGACCCCCTGGTCGTAGCGGTGAAGTCTCCCCGTTTCAGCTTCCCAAACATACAGTTCTCCTTCGGCGGGAAGACGCCAAAGTTCCCCCTGCGCGGGAGCACACCAGGATGTCGTCATACCGGCGCCATCCCATTTCACATGATGGCGGTCGGCCCGCACAGCGGTGGCAAAATAACGGACCTGTTCGGGCGCAAGCCGCTCTTGAAGCCTTGGGAAGGTGTTCATCAGCGCACCGGTCATGTCCCAAAAGGCCTCGAACCCTTCAACCGCCGTTTCTTGCTTTGGAAGATAGACGACGATAAAGGCGTTCGGCGACGCAGTGTCGGCAATTTTTTCACCAGGGAAGGACGCAAGAAGGGCTTTCTGCCGCTCCCAGGACGTTACCCACTCAGCTAAACGGTACTGCGCCGAAACGCCGAGGATGGCGATCAGTGCGCAGAGGGCCAAGATGGCGGCGTGGCGCCCCAACCGACCCACCGCTCCGAAGGCGCCAAGGACAAGCGCCGGCAGCAGGCTGAACCACACACTGGCTGTGCTCATGGTCCGGGAAAAAACACCGACCGACTCCAACCGATAGCCAGCCAATGCGAACATAATCGCCGAGCCCACCCCGCCCGCTATGACAGCAGTGAGACATGCAAAAATCAGCAACCGGTTGCGGTGTGTTGCGAGACCGTAAGCGATGGCAGCGAACAGAACAGCGAACACCGCCCAAAAGGCTTGAGGGTAGACTACGGCACGGTTCACCTCCTGCGGCAAAAGACGCAGGCTGAGAAAAATCGTGTCGAACCAATTCGGGTTGAATGATCGATTGATGCCAATGCCGAAGGCGTGCAAAACCCGGTTGGCAAACAAAGGGATGGCCTGGAGCGCCAGAAAGCCACCGGTCAATAGCCCAATATGGCGCCATCGCACCGCACCGTAACGAGTACGATCCGCAGCGGCGTTGATTATCAACAGAGGAATGAAGGCGAACCAGAACAGTTCATTGATCAATTGCCCAAGTAAAAACAGCCCGCCTCCTGCATAAAGCCGGTTTCGAAGGGGAGCCTCCGATAAAAGGACAAGCGCAACACCGCAGAAACAGGTGATTGCCAGTTGCCCAACGGTCGGCGTTGGCCAAACGGTCAGGCCCAACGCCCAAGGGAGTGCAAGCCACACGCTGGCGCACAAGGCCATGCTCCAGCGTGCCATGTCCCGATCATCCGAGATGAGCGCGACAAGGCGATGGCCGACGGCGCCGATCGCGACCGCATTCAACGTCACCAGTCCGGCGAGAACAGTGTGCCACGCCACAGGGTTGTCGAAAATCGTACGCCTGAGAAAAGCCGTTCCCGCCCAATACAGAGGCCGGGTAATTTGATTTATGAATTCATCGTATTCCGAGTAATGCAAAGGTCTTAATATATTATACCAGTCATCGTGGTAGAAACCAAGAAATAACGGACGCCAGGAAAGCAAACAAACAAAAACAATAGCAGGCACTACAAAATAAATGGATATGGAGTACAATCTCCTTTTTCCTGATAAATTATCGGCCATTGACTCAACTCCAGATTAAAATGGCACAGGATTCTATCCAGAAATTAACAAGAAGAATTTATTGGAATAGAAATACCCGATTCAATTTCGAATTATCCCTGCCATTTCCTTGAGAGAACTCACAGAATGTCTTCAAGATGCCTGCCGAAGCGCTCGATCACCCGATCGACAGCATCGTTCCCCATTCCTGGATAAAGAGGCAACCTTAGAAGCCGCTGCGCAATGGCATCCGTCACCGCCAGATCGCTTGCCGCACGGCCGAAACGTCGGCCAGCCGGCGCCGTATGCAGCGGGACGTAATGGAACGGGGCAAAAATCTCCTCCAATTGCAACCGACGGATCATCTCCTGCCGGGTCTCACAATCTGGCATCAGAGCGTAATAGAGGTGTGCATTATGAGTGCAGTGGCTTGGAATATTCGGTAAGCCAATGCCCTGCGATCGATAACCATGGAGTGCCTTGTCGTACCGCGTCCAGTATCCCATGCGCTCGTTCTGTATACGGTGTACCTGCTCAAGCTGCCCAAACAAAAACGCGGCGATCAACTCGCCTGGAAGGTAAGAGGAGCCGATATCGACCCAGGTGTACTTATCGACTTGGCCACGGAAAAATTTCTGTCGGTTCGTTCCCTTATCACGGATGATTTCTGCACGCTCATTGTAGGTGGCGTCGCGCAGAAGCAGGGCCCCCCCTTCACCCGCAATGATGTTTTTCGTTTCATGAAAGCTGAAGGCAGCCATATCGCCGATCGAACCCGCCGCCCGTCCATGGTACTTGGAACCGAAAGCATGTGCCGCGTCCTCGATCACAGCGAGGTCGTGTTGGCGGGCAATGGCGCCTATAGCGTCCATTTCGGCGACAACACCGGCATAGTGGACCACGCTGATTGCCCGCGTGCGTGGCGTGATTGCATCGGCGATGAGGGTCTCGTCAAGATTCAGGGTATCCGGCCTGATATCCACGAACACCGGCACCCCACCTCGCAATGCCACCGCACTGGCGGTCGAGACGAAAGTAAAGGACGGCATGATGACCTCATCCCCAGGCCCAATGTCGAGCAGGATGGAGGCCATTTCTAACGCTGCCGTGCAGGAATGCGTCAGAAGGGATGCGTGAACACCTGTGAATTCTTTCAGCCATGCGTGGCATTGTCGAGAGTAGTGCCCATCACCAGCCAACTGCCCGCGCTCAATAGCATTCTTAATATGCTCGATCTCTTTGCCGGCGATGGAAGGAAGGTTAAATGGGATTTTCATCAAGCACGCATTCTTGGATGGGGTCGCAACAGGAGCGTCGCAGACCGGAACGCGTCGGTGCTCCCAACGTTTCTGCAACCCGCACCGCGCATCTCGGTTCCTGTTACACGGCCAACCGGAAGACGTCCATACCAAAGTGTCGGACCGGCAATGCAACCTTTGGGGGGGCAGAATTTCATTTGCTTGCCCCCTGCCCCGCAGCAAAAACGGCTCAAGCCTCGGAATCGCCAGCGGCCACGCGTTTACCAAGCCCGACGAACCACAGCCTTGGGCTATGCCCGGCAGGCGGAACCCACCGTGGACTGGATGCCGTCGAGCGTAATTCCTCACTTACGCTCGACGGTAGGGGCCGCGACGGCCCATACCTGCAAAGGCAAGCGGCCGGACAGCCGTACCCGCCGTTTGAGGGCGAGCGTAAAGCCTGATGGGTCAGGCTTTACGCTCGAAGTTATGAGAACACCGTTTGCGGCCATGCCAACCCTCGATCACGACAAACCTCCCAACCGTTCCGCCACTTCGTTGGCGATGGCGAGGCAGGAGGTCAAGCCCGGGGATTCCATGCCGAACAGATTGACCAGACCCGGCATTCCATGCGTCTCCGGTCCCTGGATCAGGAAATCGGCCTGCGGCTGGCCGCGGTCGCTCAGCTTCGGACGGACGCCGGAATAGGCCGGCACCAGGGCGCCGTCGGGCAGGCCCGGCCAATAACGCCGAACCTCACCGTAGAAGCCGTCGGCCCGTTTCGGGTCCACCCGGTAGTCAGGCCGGTAGTCGAGCCGGTCGTAGCCTGCGGGGTCCAGCCACTCCACGTCCGGGCCGAAACGGGCCTGCCCGGCCAGATCCAGCGTCAGGTGGACACCCAGCCCGCCATCCACCGGCACCGGATAGACCAGCCGCGCGAAGGGTGAGCGCCCCTGCCCCAGCGCGTAGTAATTGCCCTTGGCCAGCACCCGCGGCGGCACACGCTCCGCCGGGAAATCCTCCAGATTGCGGGCCACCCCCCAGGCGCCCAGCCCGGCGGCGTTGACCAGCGTGCCGCAGGCGATGCGCATCGGCTCCGCCCCGCCGACCTCCAGTTCGAAACCGTCCGCGGCGCGATGGGCACGCTCCAGGGGGCTGAGCAAGGCCAGCATCGCGCCCGCCTCCTCCGCATCGCCCCGCAGGGCCAGCATCAGACCGTGGCTGTCGATGATGCCGGTGGACGGCGACAGCAGGGCGCCCACGCAGCGCAGGCCGGGCTCCAGCGTCACGGCCTCGGACGCGGAGAGCGGGACGAGATCCGCCACCCCATTGGCGGCGGCCTGGGCGCGGATGGCCTCCAGGCGGGGCAACTGAGCCTCCTCGGTGGCGACGATCAGTTTGCCGATGCGCTTGTGCTCCACACCATGCGCCGCGCAGTAGGCGTAGAGCGCGTCCCGCCCGGCCACGCACAGACGCGCCCGCAGGCTGCCCGTGGGGTAGTAGATGCCCGCGTGGATGACCTCGGAGTTGCGCGAGCTGGTGCCGGTGCCGATGGTGTCCGCCGCCTCCAGAATCACCACCTCCCGCCCGGCGCGGGCCAGCCGGCGGGCCACCGCCAGCCCGATCACCCCTGCCCCGACCACCACGCAGTCCACCCGCTCCATCGTCCCTCTCCGGTCTTTCCAAAGGGCTGATCCCAAGGATCGATCAGGTCCAAAAGGCCGCGAAAGCATCCGGTCGCGCAAGAGGAATGGGCACGGCGCGTCCAGACGGACCACTCCCCTTCAGCCCACTGCCCCCCGCAAGTAACGTCCGGACGGATAGGGTCAGCCCAAGAAAGATCACCCGCCAAGACATTGTTGTCACCCGCGTTAAGCCCCACAGGAAAATCAAATACCCAGCACGATAACTTAAGCGCTAAAGCCTTAATTTATTTATTTACACTAATTATTTAGTTTATATCCCCTCCGAATTCGTTGAATGACCGCGCTCCGTTTCTGAATTGAAGAGCTGTTTTTACAAACAACCCTCTTTTATTCAAAAGGTGGTGGCCATGAGCGCACCGGATTACACATCCCCGGTATCCGAAATCATGGGAAACGGACGCATTGAAATCGATTCATTGCTTTCCGGATACAAGTGGGGCGAAGGGAGCAATCCGGGGGCCGGGGTTTCCCTGACTTATTCTTTCGGTACTGCCGGCCTGTCGGCCTATCGGGACGGCTATCTGACGCCGGACCCGGGAAGCCTTTGGACCCTGTCCGGCACGGCACAGGCAGCGATCCGCCAAGCGCTCGGCACCTGGACGGCGGTGGCGAACATCACCTGCACCGAGGTCGCCGACAACGCCCTGTCCTGCGGCGACCTCCGCTTCGGAGGGAGCAACGCTCCGGCAACCGCCTACACGGTTCTGCCCGTGGTGGATCTGCCGGAAGCGGGCGACGTGTGGTTCGGCTCCCTCTTTGCCGATCCGACCCTGTCCTGGGCAGCCGGCTCCTACACCTACCAGACCATCGTCCACGAGATCGGACACGCCTTCGGCCTAAAGCACCTGCATGAGGAATACGGGGCTTTTCCGATCGCTCCCACCGGAATCGATAGCCAGCTCTACAGCACGATGAGCTACCGTTCCTACCCCGGGGCGCCTCCGGAGATGGGCTATTGGCAGGATCGTTTTCCGACCACCCCCATGGTCGACGACATCGCGGCCATCCAGTATCTGTACGGCGCCAACATGTCGACCAACGCCGGGGACACCGTCTATTCCTGGGCGCCTGGACAGGCGATCTTCGAAACCATCTGGGACGGCGGCGGCAACGACACCATAAGCTGGGCCAACCAGACCAGCGACGCCCGGATCGACCTGCGCCCCGGTTCCTACAGCGACCTGGGACCGGCTTGGCGAGCCGGCTTCTACATGGAATCCCGGACGCTGGGCATTGCCTACGACTGCTGGATCGAGAACGCCATCGGCGGCTCGGGGAACGACATCCTGATCGGCAACGAACGGGACAACGCCCTGTACGGCGGGGCCGGCGACGACACGCTGATCGGCGGGGCCGGCAACAACCTGCTGGACGGCGGCGACGGGTTCGACACGGCGGTGTTCGAGGGGGCGCCCTCGTCCTACACCATCCGCCACAGCGGAGCGGGTGAAGTGATGGTGGAAGGCCCGCAGGGCACGAACACCCTGCGCAGCATCGAACATCTGTCCTTCGGGGACATGACCCTGGCGTTGAGCCGGGACGCGACGCCCGGCACGGTGGCCAGCACCTTCTTCGGTGTGGCCAACAGCGCGTCGGGGCAACGGATCCTGCAGGAGGCCTCGACCTACTCCGGACCCGTCCAGACCCTGGAATGGCAGCTCATCGGCAGCGACGACGGCGAGGCGATCGTCGGCAGCAACGGCAATGACTTCATCAACAGCCGGGGCGGCACGGACGCCATCGATGGCGGCGCCGGCAACGATGTTCTGGACGGCGGAACAGGGTCCAACTTCCTGACCGGCGGCGAAGGCCACGACACTTTCTTCCTCGACGCCCGCTCGGGCGAGCCGGTTTGGTCCACCGTGACCGACCTGGAGGCGGGGGAGATCGTGACCGTCTGGGGCTGGCAACCGGGAACGTCGGTCATCAGTTGGGCGGAGATGGGCGGCGCCGGCGGCTTCACCGGCGCCACGGCCCACATCGATCTCAACGGCGACGGCAACATCGACGCCAGCCTGACACTGAGCGGCAAGTCCGTGGGGTCCCTGACGGCGATGCCCGGCACGGTGAACGGCACCGATTATCTGGCGGTCTGGCTGAACGGCTGAACGGGGTGCGGACGGACATTCGGGCGCGTTGCTCTGGCGAGGATGGGCGGTTACTCTCCCGCCGACCTTGCCCGAGCAGCGCCGGCACAACCGCCAAGGACCCCGACCGCCCGTGTCCAACGCCGCCATCTATTTCCACCCCGACGGTTACGAGACCGCGCGGGCGGACCTGAAGGGCCGCCATGTGGCGGGGGAATCCTTCCTCGTCGGTTTCTTCCGGCACTCCGGATTGAACAGCTTCGCCTGTCACGCCGACGGAGCGGAGCAGGCGCGCCTGTTCGCCGATCTCGCCGCCCGTCACGCGCCGGGGCGGGAGGTGGCGCTCTACCCGACCGGAGAACCGTCGCGGCTGGCCCGTGTCGGCTGCCTGTTCCTGCCGGGACCGGGCATCGACCAGTTCGCCTGGCGCCGCCGCTCCCGCGACCAGCGGGGCTACAGCCTGTGCGGCATCACCCACACGACCTCGGAATCGCCCCAGACCCTGGGCGCCCTGGCCACCGCGCCGGTGCAACCGTGGGACGCGGTGATCTGCACATCCTGGGCGGCCCGCGCTTCGGTGGAGGCGGTTCTGGAGCCCTACGCGGAGTATCTGCGCGACCGGCTGGGCGCCGCCGGGGTCCCGATGCCTCATCTGCCGGTGATCCCGCTCGGCGTGGACACGGACGCGTTCCGCTTCGGCCCGGCGGACCGCAACGCGGAGCGCGCGGCGCTGGGCATCGGCGAGGATGATGTCGCTGTGCTGTTCATGGGACGCCTCAGCTTCCACGCCAAGGCGCACCCGATCGCCATGTATCTGGCGCTGGAGGAAGCTGTCCGGCGAACCGGCAAGCGGATCCACCTGATCCAGGCCGGCTGGTTCGGCAACGACTCCATCGGCGCCGCCTTCATCCAGGGTGCCAAACGTTATTGCCCCAGCGTCAACGCCATCTTCCTGGACGGTCGCAAGCCGGAAGTGCGGACCCGCGTCTGGGCCGCCGCCGACCTGTTCACCTCGCTGGTGGACAACGTGCAGGAGACCTTTGGGATCTCCCCGGTGGAGGCGATGGCGGCCGGGCTGCCCTGCGTCGTCACCGACTGGAACGGCTACCGCGAGACGGTGCGCGACGGAGTGGACGGATTCCGGATTCCCACCATCCTGCCGCCGCCGGGCACCGGACCCGATTTTGCCGACCGCTACGCCGCCGGGCTGGACACCTATGATTTCTACATCGGCCGCGTCTCGCAGGTGAGCGCCGTCGACGTGGCCGCGGCGGCGGACGCCTACACGCGGCTGGCTGCGGACCCCGCACTGCGGCGGCGGATGGGTGAGGCCGGCCGGGCCCGCGCCATTGCTGCCTTCGATTGGCGGGCGATCATCCCGCAGTATCTCGACGTCTGGCGCCAGCTGGCGGAAATCCGCAACCACGCCGCGGAACGCGCCCCGCGGCGCCCCGACCGCGACGGCAACCCGTTGCGCCCGGATCCCCTGCGCATGTTCGCGTCCTACCCGACGCGCCACCTGACCCCGTCGACCCGGCTGGCGCGGGCCGGCAGTCTGACCCGCGCGGGAATGGCCGAGGCCCTGGCAGCGCTGCACGCCGATCCGCTGAACTCGACGGCGCGCGGCGGCACCGTATCACCGGCCACCGATCTGCTGATGGCTTTGGAATCCCTGGACGCCCCAGGCCGCACGGTCGCCCAGATCCTGACGCTCGTCCCCGAGGAGCGCCGCCTGCTGCTGCTGCGCAGCCTCGTCCACCTGATGAAGTACGGCTTCGTACAGGAGGCCGCCCCGGCACAGGGGATGATGTCCTAAGTTATGCACGGGTTCCAGCCGGCTTTTGCTTGCGATGCAACAGGTGTTTGCGCTAAGGAACGGTCTATTCCATTTATTCTTTGCCGAATGCAGGCGTCCTGACGAAACGTTCGATGCAACCGATCATCCGCCTGCCTTGGCACGTCGCCTTGCCATTCACCGCAATCCGCCCGAGAAGCCTTCGGCCTCGACGCGCGGAGCTTTCTGATCGATGGGATCCCTCCCTATGCAGGTAACGTCAACGTCACTGCCTGATGTCCGACTGGTCGTGCCGAAGCGGTTCGGCGATGCGCGGGGATATTTTGTCGAAACCTGGAACGAGCAGGCCTTTGCCCTGAACGGCCTGGAACGGCGCTGGGTTCAGGACAATCAGTCGCTGTCGGCCACGCCCGGCACGGTGCGCGGCATGCATTACCAGCTTCCTCCTTTCGCCCAGACCAAGCTGATCCGGGTTCTGGCCGGACGCATCCTGGACGTGGTGGTGGACATCCGCCGCGGATCGCCGACCTTCGGGCGGCACGCTGCGGTGGAACTGACCGCCGACGGGCTGGAGCAACTTTTCATCCCCGCCGGCTTCGCGCATGGCTTCTGCACGCTCGAGCCGAACACGACCGTTGCCTACAAGGTCGATGCGCTCTATTCGCGGGAGTGCGAGCGGTCCATCCTGTGGAACGATCCGGCACTCGGCATCGGTTGGCCGGCGACGGCCGGCGTGTCGGTTTCGGACAAGGACGCGGTGGCTCCGCGGCTGGCCGAGACGGTCGACCTGTTTGATTTCCAGCCATCCTGAGGCCGGCACGATCCGGCCGGGTGGGGGCTTCAGAGTGGGCTCTTTGACGGTTTGATGGCGCCTTTCGAAAAGGCGCGGTAGGGGGAAATGGCATGCGCATACTGGTGACGGGCGGTGCGGGCTTCATCGGCTCGGCCTTCATCCGTTGGGTCCTGGCGAACACGACGGCCTCGATCGTCAACGTGGACAAGCTCACCTACGCCGCGGATCTGGAAAGCCTGGCTCCCTTCGCCGGGAACCCGCGCTACGCCTTCGAACAGGTGGACATCTGCGACGAGGCGGAACTGCGCCGCGTCTTCGCCGACCACCGCCCCACGGCGGTCATCCATCTGGCGGCGGAAACCCACGTCGACCGCTCCATCGACGGTCCGATGGCCTTCGTGCAGACCAACGTGGTCGGCACCGTCACCCTGCTTCGGGTCTCGCTCGATCATTGGCGTGCGCTGGAAGGCGATGCGAAGGCGGCCTTCCGCTTCCACCATGTTTCCACCGACGAGGTGTTCGGCACGCTGGGCGACGATGGGCGCTTCACCGAGACCACGCCCTACGCCCCCAATTCTCCCTATTCGGCCAGCAAGGCGGCGTCCGACCATTTTGTCCGGGCCTGGCACGAGACCTACGGCCTGCCGACCGTGGCCAGCAACTGCTCCAACAACTACGGTTGCTGGCAGTTTCCGGAGAAGCTGATCCCCCTGATGACGCTGAAGGCGCTGCAAGGGCAACCCCTGCCGGTCTACGGCAGCGGGCTGAACGTGCGCGACTGGCTCTATGTGGACGATCACGCTTCGGCGCTCTGGACCATCCTGACGACCGGCCGGTTGGGCGAGAGCTACAACGTCGGAGGCGACAGCGAGCGCCAGAACATCGACGTCGTGCACGCCATTTGCGATCTGGTCGACGAGCTGGCCGGACCGCTGCCCGGCGGACCGCGGCGAAACCTGATCACCCACGTCACCGACCGGCCCGGCCACGACCATCGCTACGCCATCGATGCCTCCAAGCTGAAGAGCGAGCTGGGCTGGACGCCCGCTGAAACCTTCGAAACCGGCATCCGCCGCACCGTCGCGTGGTATCTGGACAACCGTGCCTGGTGGGAGCGCCTGTCCACCGGTTACGGTGGCCAGCGTCTCGGCGTGGCTCCCGTCGCCGAATCGACCCATGGCTGAAGCAACGTCTCACCCCCGCGCCGTTCTCGTCTTCGGCTCCAACGGTCAGGTCGGATTTGAGCTGCTGCGCGCCGCCTGGGCGCCGGACCTGACCCCGGTGGGGCTGGACCGTGCGTCCGGCGACGTCACCGACGCGCGGGCGGTGGCTGCGGCCGTCGCCGCCTATCGCCCGGCCCTGGTCGTCAACGCCTCGGCCTACACCGCGGTGGACAGGGCCGAGAGCGAGCGGGACGCGGCCTTCGCGGTCAACCGCGACGGCCCGGCCAATCTGGCCCGCGCCTGCGCCGCCGCCGGGGTCCCGCTGATCCATATCTCGACCGACTACGTCTTTGACGGAACCGGCAAGTCCACCCCCTGGAGCGAGGACGACCCCGTCGCCCCGCAGGGTGTCTACGCCGCCAGCAAGCTGGCCGGCGAGGAGGCCGTGCGAGACGCCCAGCCCGATCATGTGATCCTGCGCACCGCCTGGGTGTTCGGGGCTCACGGGCACAATTTTGTCAAAACCATGCTGCGGCTGGCCCGCGAGCGGGACGAGTTGCGAGTCGTCGCCGACCAGCACGGTTGCCCGACCCCGGCGGCGGCCATCGCCGCGGCCATCACCGCCATCGCGCGGACGCGGCTGGGCGGCGGAAGCTGGACGTCCGGTACCTTCCATTACGGCGGGGCGCCGGCCACCACCTGGCACGGCTTCGCCGACCGCATCGTCGAACGCGCCGCCCCCCGCATCGGACGCCGCCCGACCGTGACCGCCATTACGACCGCCGACTTCCCGACACCGGCCCGGCGGCCCGCCAACTCCGTCCTCGACACCACGCGTCTCGGCCAAGCCTACGGCATTCCGCCAGCGGACTGGATGACCGGACTCGACCGGGTGCTGGACGACATCCTCGACGAAACCCAGGGCGTGGGAACAAAGGCATGAAGGGCATCATTCTGGCCGGCGGGTCCGGCACGCGGCTCTATCCGCTGACGCAGGTGACCAGCAAGCAGCTCCTGCCGGTGTTCGACAAACCGATGATCTATTATCCGCTGTCGACGCTGATGCTGGCCGGCATCCGCGACATCCTGATCATCACCACGCCGCAGGACCAGGAGCAGTTCCAACGCCTTCTGGGCGACGGCAGCCAGTGGGGCATTTCGCTCACCTACGCCGAGCAGCCGAAGCCCGAAGGGCTGGCCCAAGCCTTCCTCATCGGACGGGACTTTGTCGGCACGGACGGGGTCTGCCTGATCCTGGGCGACAACATCTTCTTCGGTCACGACCTGGAGCCGGCCCTGGTCCGCGCCGCCGGCCGGACACACGGGGCGACCGTCTTCGGCTACCATGTGCGCGACCCGGAACGCTACGGCGTGGTCAGCTTCGACGCCGAGGGCCGCCCCAACGCCATCGAGGAGAAGCCGGTTCAGCCGAAGTCCAACTACGCGGTCACCGGCCTCTATTTCTACGACAACAGCGTCCTGGACATCGCCGCGACGATCAAGCCGTCGCCGCGCGGCGAGCTTGAGATCACCGACGTGAACAATGTCTATCTCGAGCAGCGGCGTCTGGCGGTGGAGAAGTTGGGCCGCGGCTATGCCTGGTTCGACACCGGCACGCACCAGTCCCTGCTTCAGGCCGCCGAGTTCGTCCAGACCATCGAGGCCCGCCAGGGCCTGAAGATCGCCTCGCCGGAGGAGATCGCCTGGCGCAAGGGCTTCATCGACGGTGAACAGCTCGCCCGCATCGCCCGACCGCTCGCCAAGAGCGGCTACGGCAGCTACCTGCTGAACCTGCTGACCGAATAGCCGCGTCCCGGACGCTGGATCGCCGCGCCATGACGGCGTGCGAAGGCTTTCTCGAAAGTGTCGGCCCCCGGGTGAGGGGATGGGCGTGGATGCCCGCCGATCCCGACCGGCGGCTGCGCCTCTCGATCCTGCTGGACTCCGGTTCGGGGCATGCGCTGCGGCTGGACACGGTGGCCGACCTTCCACGCGACGATCTGAAATCAGCCGGCAGAGGGGATGGGCGCTACGGTTTCGACCTAGCGGTCCCCGCTGCGTTCGCGGATCACGAGCACGACGTGGACTTGCGGCTGCCCGATTTTCCCGGCATGCGTCTGCGCGGTGCCCCCCGCCGCGCCATCCCTGCTCTCGGCCCTGTCACGCTGCGCGCCATGCATCCCGCAAACGGCGATGCGGAACGCTTGTGGACCTTCCTGGCCGGGATGGTTCATTGGAATGGCGGCTCCGTCGCCACCGGCGTCCCAAACTTGGAAAGCATCCGGTCCTGGCTCGCCGCGTCCGCGCAGGGGACGGCCGGACGGTGCTGGCTGGTGGCGGAACGGGGCGGGCGCGTCATCGGACAATGCCGGCTCGGACCGGACTGGCCCGTTATGCCGGAATCGCGCGGCCTTGCTCTGGGCATCGAGCTTCACCCGGACGTCCGTGGTCGGGGGCTTGGGCATGCCCTGATGCGGGCGGCGGAGCGCTGGGCCGCCGGATGCTGCCCACGGCTGGAACTGGCCGTCCTGCCCCACAACACACGCGCCCAAGCCTTGTACCACAGGCTGGGTTACGCCGACCTCGGCCCCGTGGCGCATCCGGTGACGGGGGATATCCATCGCCATATGGCTCTTTCCCTGCCGCCACGAAGCCTTTGGAACGGCGTTACCCTGGTCCTGTAGGACAGAGGTCAGCCTTCCCCAGCGGCGCGGGAGCGACCACCATCGTTCTTGTCGGATGCGTTGGAAGGTGAGGGAACCGGCATCCGCTCCAGCAGAACCTTGGCGCGCTCGTCACCGAGCGCCGCCGCCCGCTCCAGCCAGAGATGGGCCTGTACGAAGTCCTTATGATTGCTCCAATGGCCATGCAACTCGCCGAGCGCCGTCATCGCCGCCGGCTCCTTCTGGTTGGCGGCGGCGGTCAACCAACGGATCGCCTCCGAAATATCGCGGTCTCCCCCCAACCCCTGCATGCGGAAGCGGCCAAGATTGACCATGGCACCGACATGGCCCTGCTCGGCCGCCTTGCGCGACCATTCGGCCGCAGCGGCGTAATCCTGCGTCACACCGTCCCCCGACGCGAGCGCTGCCCCCAGACGGAACTGGGCCAACGCGCTGCCCTGACTGGCGGCCCGTTCCAGCCACTGGATGGCGCCCACCGGGTCGCGCGGCACCCCCAGCCCCAGGCTGTGCAGCATGCCGATGTTGTAGACGGCGTCGGTGTTTCCCTGGTCGGCGGCCCGTCGGAACCAGTCGAGCGCCCGGTCATAGTCGCGGGTCACCCCGCGCCCTTCCGCGTAGAAGGTGCCGATGCGCAACTGCGCCTGCGGGTCGCCCTGTCCCGCGGCACGCTCCAGCCAGCGGGCTGCCTCCATCTCGTCACGCGGCACGCCGGATCCGGCCAGATACATCTGAGCGATGATTTTCTGGGCTTCACGATGGCCCAACTCACCCGCCGCACGATACCAGGATGCGGCGTCGAACAGATTGGGCTGCATCCCGCCGCCCCGGCTGTTCAAATGGCCAAGTTGCAGCATCGCCTCGGCATCGCCTTGGACAGCCGCCTTGCGCAGCCAGGTTTCCGCATGGTGAGGGTCGGCCGCGACGCCAATTCCCCGCGCGTACAGCAGACCGAGCGCCCGCTGAGCAGCGGCGGCGCCGGCCTCCGCCGCCTTGCGGAACCATTTGGCCGCTTCGCCATGGTCCTTCTCGACACCCAGCCCCGAGGCGTACTGGGTGCCGAGGTAGTACCAAGCCATGACGTTCTTCTGATCCGCCGCCTTACGGAACCATTCGTGGGCCGCGACGGGATCGGAAGCCTCCCCGTAACCACCGGCGAGCAACGTCCCAAGCCCAAGCTGAGCGGCTGCGTTGCCTTGTTCGGCGGCGGCACGGTACCAGCGCTCCGCCATTGCGTAGTCGGGGATGATGCCGAAACCGGAGGCGTACATGTAGCCGAGCATGGCCTGTGCGCCGACGACTCCGCCTTCAGCGGCGGCCCGCGCCCAACGCAGCGCCTCCTTGTAATCCTGTTCGATCTTCAGACCGTTGGGAAAGAGGAGTGACAGCGCCTCGTCGGTCGGAACGACGCCCTTGGGCTGGCCGGATCCATAGTAATAGATTTCGGCAAGCCGGGCCTGGGCTTCGCCGTGTCCCTGCTCGGCGGCCTGCCGGTACCAGCCGACCGCATCCACCGCGTTGCGCACGACTCCCTTGCCCAAGTCGTACAGACGGCCAAGGCGATACTGCGCGTCGGCATGGCCCGCGCGTGCTGCGGCCAGCCACGCTTCAAGCGCCGCCTTGTGGTCCTCCCGCTCGTGCGCTTTAAGACCTCTGGCGTGATCGTTGTCTGGCGACGTGGAGCCGAACAGCCGCCCGGCGGCCTTGATGAGCTTGCGCATCGGCCTCAACATCCTTTTCCCAATAGATCACGCGAGGGCCGGAGCCCTCGCGGTTTTACGGCTCACGCATCCCTTCCGAGGTGTTCCTCAATGCCCCTTCGACAAGATAGGACATGATCGTCCGTTCGCCGACCACGATGTCCGCCGTCAAAGGCATGCCGGGCACCAGCCGGAAATCCTCCGGCACGTCGCGCAGCTTCACCTCGGTCAGTTCGATCCGCGCACGATAGAATGGCCGCGGCGCCTGGCTCTGGTCCTCACGACGGGTGAAAGCATCCTCGCTGATCGTCTTGACGATGCCCTTCGCCATTCCATGCTTCATGTAGCGGTAGGCTTCAAGCTTCACCTGCACATGGTCACCGGGCTTGACGAAGCCTTGATCGATGCCGGCGATTTCCGCCTCCACCTCAAGCGGCGCGTTCAGAGGAACCAGAGTGTAGATCGGCTGAGCCGTTTCCACCACGGAACCGACGGAGTACTTCCCAACCTCCAGCACCACGGCGTCCTCAACCGCACGCAACTCGACCAGGTCGCGGCGCTTCTGGGCCTTGGAGAGCTCTTCGCGAACACGCTCCAGATCAACTTGGCGGGTCGACAGATCGGTCAGAATGGTGCTGCGCCACTGCTGGATATAGACATCCCGTTCGGCGCGCAGCGCTTCCAGATCATGCGACGAGGTGCGGATGGTGTTTTCGCTGAGGCCGAGGGTCCGTTCCGTTTCCACGCGGGTGTCGCTGGCGATCAGCGAGTTCAAGCGGCTGCCGGTCTGGTTTTTCTCCAGCGTCCGGCGCATGTCCTCGATCTCCCCGACGATCTTCAGGCGGGAACGGTAATACTCGGCATCGGTCCGGCTGGTCTTGATCGTGGCCTGCAAGGTGGCCATGCGCTGTTCGAAGTTGGCGAGCTTGGCCGCGTACTCGGCCTGCCGGTACTGCCAGATCGACTCCTGCAGAACCAGATCCTGCTCCTTGCTGCCGGGCTTGAAGGGTGCGCCTTCGGCTTCGGCGTTCAACCGGGCGATCTCGGCCGACAGCTTGCTGGCCTGTCGTTCGAGCTGGGCGACGTCGGCCGACGAGAAGGTCGGGTCCAGCGTCGCCAACACCTGTCCGCGCTGGACGGTCTGGCCCGCACGCGCGTTGAGGTTGCGGATGATCGAGGTTTCCAGGGGCTGGACGACAATGGTCGGCGCCTGGGACACGATGCGCCCGGACGCGCTGACCACACGGTCCAGCCCAGTCACCGAAGCCAGAACAATCAGCACGACGGCCATCGCCGCCAAAGCCCACACGACCGCACGCGCGCCGAGCGGTTCCGGTTGACCGGTGATTTCCTCGGTCTCGCCTTGGAAATCGATGATGGCCTGTTCGGCCTCCCGGTCAGGTGCTTGCGGCTGACGTAAGAGGAGCGCGGTCATGAGAATTTCCCGGAGAGAGATGTCGGTTCTGCTGGAACCAGAGATGGCGGTAGACGTCGCAACGCTGAAGCAGTTCGTCGTGCTTGCCCATGTCGTACAGACTGCCGCGCTCCAGCACCATGATCTGATCACAGTTCACCAAAGAGGCCAGACGGTGGGAGATGACGATCATCGTCCGACCCTGCGCAATGCGGGTCAGGTTGTTGTTGATGATCGCCTCGCTGTCGGGGTCGAGTGCGCTGGTCGCCTCATCCATGATGAGGACGCTGGGATCGACGAGCAAAGCGCGGGCGATGGCGATGCGCTGACGCTGGCCACCCGACAGGTTGGCCGACCCTTCCTCGATCACCGTCTCGTAGCCGCGGGGCAGACGTTCGATGAACTCCTCCGCACCGGCAAGCCGGGCTGCCCGCATCACGTCCTCGAGCGAGGCGCTGCGGTTGGCGGCCATGATGTTCTCGCGGATCGTACCGTTGAACAGGAAGTTGTCCTGAAGCACCACGCCCAGGTTCGAGCGCAGATGGCTGAGGTCGATCTCCCGCAGGTCCACACCGTCGATCTTGATCAGGCCGTCGTAGTTCTGATGCAGGCCCTGCAGCAGGCGCGTGACCGTGGTCTTGCCCGACCCCGAGCGGCCCATGATGCCGATAACTTGGCCGGATTCGATTGAGAAGGAGATGTTGTCGAGAGCCGGGTTCTGCGCGCCGGGATAACGGAACCGCACATCGGAGAACGTGATTTCGCCCTTGATCGCCGGTCGCACGCCCTGGCGCCCGAGCGCTTGCTCCGGAGCTTGGTTGACGACCGAGGCTACTTGGCCGACGGCACCCCGGGTTTCCTGAAACTGCTGCATCAGGGAAGCCATCTGGACGAAGGGGCTCGTCGCACGGCTCGCGATCATGCTGAAGGCGACGAGCGTACCGCCGTTCACAATGGCTCCCTCGCCGATGGCAAGATAGGCGCCGATCGCCAGGGTTCCCGCATAGATCGACTTTTCCAGCGGCTGCAGAATGGTCTGCGGCTGATTGGACAGGAGCTGCATCGCAGTGTTGGCGCGCACCGCCTCGGCCACGCGCACATCCCAGTCAAGCCGCTTGCGGCCTTCCAGCGCCAGCGACTTGACCGTGCGCATGCCATGCAGCACCTCGATCATGAAAGAGCCCTTGCGCTGCTCCGCCTGGATGACCTTACCGTAGGCGCGGGCGAGCGGGCCGATGTAGACCGCCACTACAAAGAACATGATGGCGGCTACGCCCAGCACCATGAAGGCGAGCGGTGGGCTGAGAACGAACATTGCCGGGATCAGCACGAGCAGGGTCATGGAATCCAGCACCGTCCCGAACATCTGGCCGGTCAGGAAGCCTCGGATGCGCCAGACCTCGTTCAGCTTGTAGGAAATGACGCCGGTCGGCGTCCGCTCGAAGAAATCGATCGGCAACCCGATCATCCGGTCGAAGATGTAAGTGCTGATACGCGCGTCCACCTTGGCCGTCCCGATCGCGACCAGATAGCGGCGCAGGTAGCCGAACAGGGTGTCGAACACCAGGATGAAGGCGATTCCCATCACCAGAACATACAGGGTGGACAGGCGCTGGTGGACAAGCACGCGATCCAGGATGACCATGAAGACGAGTGGCGGGACCAGCGCGAACATGCTGAGCACGAGCGCGGAGATGGCGACGTCGCGGAAAATCCGCTTTTCGCGCAGGATCTGCCCGAACAGCCAACCGAAGCCGAACGGCTGCTCCTGGTCGGTCATGCGATAGCGGCGCTTGATGAAGACGGCATCGCCCTCCCACACGGAGGCCAATCGCAGCTCGTCCACGGCAATGCAGGCCTGATCGGTGCTCAGCGGGTCCTGAAGCATGGCCACGGGCGCGCCGCCATCCTCCCGGAAGGACACCAGCACCATCGTGCTTCCATCCCGCAACCGCAGGAGAAGGGGCAAGGCCTTGCCCAGACGGGACAGCTGCTTCCAGCGCAGCTTGACGGCGCGGGCCGTCAGGCCATTGTCTTCGGCAATCTTCAGCAACAGCTTCGTCGGTGGCTCACCGGCTTCGATGGCATAATCGCGCCTGAGCTGCTCGACCGAAAGGTGCAGCCCATGATGACGTGCGACAACGGCAAGCGCATGAAGGCTGGTGGTCCGTGCCGCCTCGGCAGAGGCGTCTGTCGGATCGGCGGCGGTCTTGCTCTGCATCTGGCCCCTGTGTCCCGGTCGCTCTTCCGGTGGTCCACCGGTGGCGCGACTGTACTGTAGCACCCTCATCCGATACAAGCTCTGCACTCGGGACGCTCAATCAGGGCGATCTCAACAGGAGCAGGTGGATGAAGGTTTCGGTTATTACTATTTGCCGGAATGCCCGTGACGGCATAGTCCGTACTCTGGACAGCATCTCACAACAGACTTACCAGAACGTTGAGCATATCATCGTTGACGGCGCCTCGACCGATGGAACGCTGGAAATCCTAAAAGGTCACCGGCACCGGCCGGCGCTTCTCGTGTCGGAACCCGACGCCGGAATCTACGATGCGATGAACAAAGGACTGGCGCGGGCCACCGGGGACCTGATCCACTTCCTGAATGCCGAAGACTGGTTCTACGACGCCCGTTCGGTCGAGAACGCGGTGCGCTTCATCGAACGGCACCCGGACGGCGACCTCTTCTATGGGGACATCGAGGTCCGCCTGCCGGAGGGCGGGTCGGTCATTCATACGCCCCTGGAGGCCGACAAGGCCGCGGAAACGATGGTGTGCGGCTGTCTGCCGCACCAGGGGACCTTCGCGCGGCGGGCGGTGTTCGACCGCACCGGTCCCTTCGACACGCGGTGGCGGGTCCATGCCGATTACGACTGGTTCCTGAAGGCCATCGCCGACCCGTCCGTCACGCTGATGCACATGCCGGTGATCGTCGCCTCCTTCGGGCTGGGCGGCACGTCCAGCAACCTCGCCAAGGGCCAGCCGGAGGTCTACGCCATCCAGAACGCCCTGCCCCTCTATCAGTCGGAAGCTTGGCTGCGTCGGCGCATCGAGCTGTACCAGGAGGGTTTCCTGGCCACCCGGCTGGAGAACGCCGAGTTGAAGCGGCGGCTGGCCGAAACCGGGGCCGGGCTCGACCTCTCCTGGCGCCGGTTGGCCCGCGGCGTCGCCCGTCGCGGGCGCGACCGGATGCGGCGGCTGCTGCGCCGCATCCGTCAAGGCTGACGGCCGCTTCAGCGGCCGGCGGTCATGCCGCGCAGGGTGCCAGCGTCGAGCTTTTCCAGATACCAGCGGTACGTGCGCGCGAACCCCTCGCGCAGGGACGTCGGGGCGGTCCAGCCCATGCCGGCCAGCCGGTGACCATCCATGATCTTGCGCGGGGTGCCGTTCGGCTTGGACGGGTCGAAGCGGAAATCACCTTGGAAGCCGATCACCTCAGCCAGCAGTTCGGCCAGGCCGCGGATGGAAACCTCATGGCCGGAGCCGAGGTTGACATGCGGCTCGCCCGAATAATGCTTGGCCAGGAAGACCAGCCCGTCGGCCAGATCATCGACGAACAGGAACTCGCGCAGCGGGCTGCCGTCACCCCACAGCTCGACGCTGCCTGCCCCCTCCGTCTTGGCCCGGTGGATCTTCATCATCAGAGCGGCAGCGACATGGCCCTGCTGGATGTCGAAGTTGTCGCCGTAGCCGTAGAGGTTGGTTGGCATGGCCGAGATGAAGTCGCAGCCGTACTGCCGCCGATAGGCTTGGCACATCTTGATGCCGGCGATCTTGGCGATCGCGTACCACTCGTTGGTCGGTTCCAGCGGGCCGGTCAGCAGCGCGTCCTCCACGATGGGTTGCGGCGCCATCCGCGGGTAGATGCAGGAGGATCCGAGGAAGACCAGCTTTTGCACCCCAACCTGTTTGGCGGCGTGGATGATGTTGGTTTCGATCGCCAAGTTCTCGTAGAGAAATTCGGCCGGACGGGTGTTGTTGGCGTGAATTCCGCCGACCAGGGCGGCGGTGAGGAAGACGACGTCGGGCCGCGCCTCGGCCATCCACGCCTCGACCTCGGCCTGGCGGCGCAGGTCGACCGTCTCGCGGCCCACGGTCAGGATCTCGCAAGGCTCCCGCTCCAGCCGGCGCACGACCGCCGACCCCGCCATGCCGCGATGCCCTGCGACCCACACCCGCTTGCCGTCCAGGGAAAAGGCTGCCGTACCCGTCGTCATCCGATCACTCATCTCCGTCTCGCGGCGGCGGTTCGCCGCCCGCGTTGTGTTTGTGATACGCCGCCAGCACCTCGTCAACCGGACCGATGCGCACAACCGCGCCGCGTTCCAGCCAGAGGGCCTTGTTGCACAGCCGTTTCAAGACATCGTCCACGTGGGAGGCCACGACCATGATGCTGGACCGGTTCACGAAGCCTTCCGCCCGGCGCTGCGCCTTTTCCAGGAATTGTGTGTCGCTGACGGCGATCCATTCGTCCATCAGCAAAATTTCCGGATCGACCGCGGTCGCCGCGGCGAAGGCCAACCGCAGCGTCATGCCCGCCGAATAGGTGCGCACCGGCAGGTCGAGATAGTCGCCGAGTTCCGTGAAGGCGGCGATGTCCTCCATCTTGGACTCGATCTCGTCCCCGTCGATGCCGAAATAGGCGGCCCGCATCCGGATGTTGTCGTAGCCCGACGCGTCCATGTCCAGGCCGAGCCCCAGGTCGAACAGCGGCGTGACGCTGCCCTCGACGCGGATGCGCCCGGCGGTCGGCTCATACACGCCGGCCAGGACGCGCAGCAGGGTCGTCTTGCCGGCCCCGTTGCCGCCAACCAGCCCGACCCGGTCCCCGTGTTCCAGCGTCAGGTTCAGGTTGTTCAACGCCTTCACCGTGATCCGGTGGTGCGCGTCGTGCTTCAGCGCACCGCTGGTGGAGGTGCGAAGCAGCGTCTTCTTCAGAGAGCGCGCGCTTCCCTGATAGAGCACGAAATCGACCGAGACGTCGTTCAGGCGGATCGAAGCCATTCCAGATCCAGCGGGTCAGAGCCAATAGGCGATGCGTTTGCGGAAGCGGGCGAAGCAGGCAAAGGTGAAAGCCCAGCCGGCGGCGGCGAACAGCAGGCCAGCCACCCAGCTTTCCCAGCCCGGCACATGGCCCAGCAGTGGGGCCCGGATGACCTCCAGCAGATGATAGAAGGGGTTCAGGACCATCAGGTAGCGGCGGTCGCCCAGCAGTTCCGGCTTCCACATGACCGGCGTCACGAAGAACAGGAGCTGGATCACGCTGCCGATGATCGGGGGCACATCGCGGAAACGGGTGCAGATCATGCCGAGCAGCAGCATGATCCAGCCGGCGTTCACCAGGAGCAGCGCCAACCCGGCCACTGCCAGGAGGCCCGCCGCTCCCGGCCAGATCCCGAAAATCAGCGCCACCACTGCGAAGATCACGATGTTGTGGCCGTAGATGATCAGATTGCGCCACAGCGCCCGCAGGATGTGCACCGACATCGGAATGCGGACGTTCTTGATGAGCGGCTCCAACTCGATGAAGCTGATGCATCCCTCGTTGAGGAAGGAGGCGATAAGGGTCCAGGTGGCCAGCCCGACCGCCAGGAAGGGCAGATAGCCCTCCAGGTCCAACCGGAACAGCGTGCCGTAGATCAGCCCCAGGCTGCCCACCATGACGGCCATGCTGAGCGTCAGCCAGAAGGGCCCCAGGACCGACCGGCGGTAGCGCTTGCGGATGTCGTGCCAGCCGAGCCGGCTCCACAGCCGCCAACGCAGAGCGCCGTCCCTGAGATCCTCCCAGGCCCGCGCCGCCTCGCTGCGGTCTCCGGAGTCGTAGATGGCTCCGTTCCTCTGTTGGCTGACGGAGCCGGGAAAGCTCTCGGTGGTCATTTCTCTCGCAATCCACTCAAAGCCAGGCCGACGGGGTGGGGAAATCCATGGGCGGCAGCCCCACGGCACAGGCAGGAACGGGCCGGTTCTATACCCCGGATCTCGGCCACCGTCACAGTCCTCTCTTGGCTCCTTTCCGGGGTCCCTCTTACGGCGGCGCCAGGGCCAGCTCCGCTTCGATCAGCCGGCTGACGAGATCCGGCATCAGGGTTTCGGCCTTCCATCCCAAACGAGCCGCGGCCTTGGCCGGGTTGCCGACGCTGCGATGAATGTCCATCGGCCGCAGGTTCGTGGCACCCTGGACCACATGCTCCCGCCAGTCTATGCCGAAATGCGCGAAGGCTGTCCGGACGAAGTCCTCCAGCGCGTGCATGCGGCCGGTGGCGATGACGAAATCGTCCGGTTCCTCCTGCTGGAGCATCCGCCACATGGCGTCCACATATTCCGGCGCCCAGCCCCAGTCGCGCGCCACCGCGAGGTTGCCCAGCTCCAGCGTCTTCACCCGGCCCTGCGCCACCGCGATGGCCCCGCGGACGATCTTACGGGTGACGAAGCGCGCCGGACGCAGCGGCGACTCGTGGTTGAACAGGATGCCGGAGCAGGCATAGAGCCCGTAGGCCTGCCGGTAGTTGGCGACCATCCAATGCGCCGCCGACTTGGCGACGCCATAAGGGCTGCAGGGGCGGAAGGCGGTCGCCTCACCGGCCGGCTCGTCCAGGGTGTTGCCGAAGCTCTCGCTGGAGGAGGCGTGGTAGAAGCGCGCGTCCACCCCCAGGAAGCGGATGGCCTCCAGGATGTTCAGCGTGCCGTTCAGGATGCTGTCGATCGTCTCGACCGGCTGCTCGAAGGACAGCCCCACCGCCGACTGGGCCGAGAGATTGTAGATCTCGTTGGGCTTCACCGCCCGGATCACCTGCACGATGCTGCGGAAATCGTGCAGGGTCGCCGAATGGACGTTCACCTGGTCACGGATGCCCAGGATTGTCAGGTTGCGGAACGACGCGATCTCGCAGTCCCGCGAGGTGCCATGGACGGTGTAGCCGCGGTCGAGCAGATGCCGGGCAAGATAGCTTCCATCCTGCCCGGACACCCCGAAGATCAGTGCGGTCCGCGCCACGGCGGCTCCTCCGGCGGAATCAGGCCCGGCGTCCCGCCGCCTCGCGCTCGAAACGCGCGAGGTCGCTCGACACCATCTCGCGCACCAGTTCCGGGAAGGTGGTGGTGTGCTTCCATCCCAGCTTGGCGTGGGCCTTGGACGGATCGCCCAGCAGCAGATCCACCTCGGTCGGGCGGAAATAGCGCGGATCGACCTCGATCAGCACGTCGCCGGTCGCCACGTCCACGCCCTTCTCGTCCACGCCCGTGCCGCGCCATTCGATCTTGCGGCCCACGCAATCGAAAGCCAACTCCACGAACTCGCGGATCGAATGGGTCTCGCCGGTGGCGAGGACGTAATCGTCGGCCTTGTCCTGCTGCAGGATGCGCCACATGCCTTCGACGTAGTCCCGGGCGTGGCCCCAGTCGCGCTTGGCGTCCAAGTTGCCGAGATAGAGCGCCTTCTGCAGGCCGAGCTGGATGGCGGCAACGGCGCGGGTGATCTTGCGGGTGACGAAGGTCTCGCCGCGGGTCGGACCCTCATGATTGAACAGGATGCCGTTGGAGGCGTGCATCCCATAGGCCTCACGGTAGTTCACCGTGATCCAGTAGGCGTAGAGCTTTGCCGCCGCGTAGGGGCTGCGCGGGTAGAAGGGCGTCGTCTCCTTCTGTGGCGTCTCCTGCACGAGGCCGTACAGCTCGGAGGTGGAAGCCTGGTAGAAGCGCGTCTTCTGCTCCAGACCAAGAATGCGGATCGCCTCCAGCAGGCGCAGCGTGCCGAGCCCGTCGGAGTTCGCCGTGTATTCCGGAGTCTCGAAACTCACCTGCACATGGCTCTGGGCGGCAAGGTTGTAGATCTCGTCGGGCTGGACTTCCTGCACGATGCGGATCAGGTTGGTCGCATCGGTCAGATCGCCGTAATGCATCCGGAAACGGACGTTGCCCTCATGAACGTCATGGTACAGATGCTCCACCCGCTCGGTGTTGAACGAGGACGAGCGCCGCTTGACACCGTGGACGGTGTAGCCCTTCGAAAGCAGAAGCTCCGCGAGATAGGCGCCGTCCTGTCCCGTAACACCAGTGATCAAAGCAACCTTGCTCAACGCTCGCTCCTGTTTCAGAGATCGTGATCTTCCACGCTCCAGGCGGTATGTCGCGCACCGAAGCCATTCCCCGATACCGCCCAGCCACCCAGCCCAAGCTGGAGACCGGTGATCGCACCCCTCGCAAGGGCTGTGCATGAGTGCGCGGTTCCATTACGCGCGTCAACATCTTTGCTGTCTGGCCAGTCCATATCCACAGGCTTGTCGCAGCCCCAAAGCGTGTCCAGGAGCAGGCATCGAGCTGCCCCCTTCTCTTGACGCCGGTTGACAAGACATTGGCTTTAAGCAATTTTACGACTAAAAGTGCAAACCGAACTTTTAAAATATGCTCCAATGATCTCCGCAAACATCACTGTGGCATATCGCATACGATGCAGGACAGAATTATGAAAGATAAAAACAATACTGAAAGCCAGACCATTGGAATAGGCGTCATTACCTACAATCGCGTTGATTGTCTTGCCAAAACTATCAAAAAAATTAAAGAAAATACAAATCATTCATACGAAATAATCGTCGCCGATGATGGATCATCTGACGACACCAGGCTATTTCTTGAAGAAAATGAAATAAATTACGTAACAGGACAAAACAAAGGAATATCATGGAACAAAAATAGAGCCCTGTTTTACTTAAATAATTTTACGCAAGCCGATTTATATTTTATCATTGAAGACGACTCGTACCCGATCGAGCCGGAATGGGAGGCCCCATGGGTTGAAGCCCTGCACCTCTGGGGGCACATCAACCTTCTGCCTCCCTGGTATCAGGACAAAATCGTCGGAGGGGCGGGCGTACCGCAGGATCCGTACATATGCCGCTCGCTGACGGCGCAGGTGTCCGCCTTTACGAAAGAGGTGATTTCCTATTGCGGATACTACGACACGCGGTTCAAGCATTATGGTTTTGAACACGCCGATCACACCATCCGGATCGTCAAGGCGGGGTACGGCGGCCGACCCATTCCGACCGAAAACCCGCATGAGGCCGACTTCTTCTATCTCTCCCACGGCTTTTCGGTCGACACCGGGCACTCCTACTACGACGAAGCCCATGTGGCGGCCAACGGGCGCGTGCTGGACGAGGTGATCAAGGACGAGATCCATCGTCCGGCTTGGCGTGGCGACGATGAGATGAAAGAGTTCCGCCGGGAGATCACGGAGGCGCTGCGTCGGCGCTCCTCCTGATTAGGACCGTGCGGCAGCTTTTTCAGGATACCCTCACCATGACCCATTTGCCTGCACGCCCCTCCGAACCGGAAAACGGCGGCACGACCACTGGCGATCTGGGACGACCCTCGGCAACCGCCCCCTTTTATGGACGGGTGGAAGCATGGGACGGGACGCGTGTGACCGGCTGGGTGCTGTCCGTCACGGCGCCCGACACGCCCGTGCCGCTCATCGTCTCGGCCGGCACGGGTGAGGCGGTTTTCACGCCCGACCGCGAGAGCGGAAGCCTCTCGCAGTTGCTGGGCCGCCCGGTGCCCTGCGGCTTCGCCCTGGATATCGCCTCCCTGTTCCCCGGGATCGACCCGGCGCGCACCCCCGTCGCCCTGCGTGTCGCCGCGACTGGCCATGTCCTGGAGAACGGCCTGTCTCTGTCCGCCAGCCGCAAGGTGGAGGCGAATGTCGACAGCGTGGAGGGGGCGCGGGTCATTGGCTGGGCGGTCAATGCCGAGGATGAGCGGGAAACGGTCGAACTCGATGTCCTGGTCGACGACCGCATCGTTGCCAGAGCGGTCGCCAACCAGCAGCGCCGCGATCTCCTGAGCCGCTTCGCCACCTGCGACCATGGATTCGAGGTTCTGCTCACCGTCCGGTCGGGCCGTACCCTGCAACTGTGCGACCGGCGCAGCGGCGCGGTGGTGTTCGGCCCCCTCGCCATCGAGCTGAACGAGGCCGAGGCCGACCGGACCGACGCGCTGTCGGATCGGCTGGACGAACTTGCCGGCATTCTGCGGGAAATTCGGGCCGAGGTGCCGCGGCGGCGGGTGTCCTCCGCCCGGTCCATTGCCGACTACGCCGCCTATTTCGACAACCATTACAGCGAAACCTCCACGCGCCGGCTCCAACTGCCGAAGCGGGCCGCCGCGCTGGAGAAACGCCCACTCTTCTCGGTGTTGATGCCGGTCTGCGATCCGCCGCTGTGGATGCTGGCGGAGGCGATCGAATCCGTTCGCGCCCAAGCCTATGGGGAGTGGGAGCTCTGCATCGCCGACGATGCGTCCCGCGACGACGCGGTGCGCATGCTGATCCAGCGGGAAGCTGCCCGCGATGCCCGAATCCGCGCAGTGTTCAGCGGAACCCGGAGCGGCGTCAGCGCCAACACCAACCGGGCACTGTCCTTGGCGACCGGAAGCCATGTGGCCTTTCTCGACCATGACGACCGGCTGGCCATCGATGCCCTGCTCTGCATGGCGGAGGAACTGGCCAAGGCGCCCTCCCCCGTTCTCTACAGCGACGAAGACCGTATCGGCCCCGACGGCCGGCACACCGCTCCCGCCTTCAAGCCGGATTTCGATCCCGAACTGCTGCAATCCATCAACTATGTCTGCCATTTCCTGGTGGTCGAGCGGCGGCTGGTGCTTGAGGTCGGAGGACTCCGCGAGGGGACCGAGGGCGTCCAGGACCATGATCTGGTGTTGCGCCTTCTGGAACGGGTCGGCGCCGGCGGCATCCGGCATATTCCCCGAATCCTCTATCATTGGCGCATCAACCCGGCTTCGCTGTCGGGCGGCGGTGACCCGGCCGCCATCATGGCCGGAATTGAGCGCGTGGTGGGCGAGCACCAGCGGCGTATCGGAAGCCGCGCCACCGTCACGGCCGACCACGAGACGCGGAGCCGGTCGGGCGGGCTGTTCTGTGCCCGTGTCCGTTACTCCCTCCCCTCGCCCGCCCCGAAGGTGACCATCGTCATCCCGACCAAGGATGCGGTGGATCTGGTTCGGGACTGTGTATCCAGCCTTCTGAGCAGAACCGATTACCCCAACTACGAGATCATCCTGGTCGATCACGACAGCACCGATCCTCGGTCGCGCCCCTTCTTCGACTCGTTGGCGCGCGATCCGCGGCTTCGTGTCGCCGGATTCCGCGGTCCCTTCAACTGGGCCGCCATCAACAACGCCGCAGCCGGCGCCAGCCAGAGCGACGCGCTGTGCTTCCTCAACAACGACATCGTCGCCATCACCCCGGACTGGCTGAGCGAGATGGTGGCCCTGCTCGCCCGGCCCGGAGTCGGGGCGGTGGGGGCGAAATTGCTCTACCCCAACAACACGGTTCAGCACGCCGGCGTCGTCCTCGGCGCCGATGGCGCGGCCGGGCACGCCTTCGTGGGGCTTGGCGCCGACGAGCCGGGACATCTTGGCCAAGCCGCGCTGCCCCGCACCGTCTCGGCGGTCACCGGCGCCTGCCTGCTGACCTCGAGGGCCGCTTTCGAAGCGGTCGGAGGGTTTGACATGGTGCATCTGCCCGTCGCCTATGCGGACGTCGATTACTGCCTGAAGCTCCAACAGGCAGGACTGCGGGTTCTGTGGACGCCGCACGCGCGGCTCTATCACCTCGAAACCCAGACGCGCGGCACCGACGATACGCCGGAGAAGATAGCCCGCCTGGCCGGAGAAGCCCGCCATCTGCGAAACCGCTGGGGCGAGCGCCTGTCCAACGATCCCTGTTACAACCCGCATTTCGAACCGCTGGGCCCACCATACCGCCTGCTGCGCCCCTTGCCGGAGTGACCGGACATCCGACTTAAGCGGCAGAACGGTCAAATCCCGGAATTATCGCGATCCCTCAAGTGAAAGGCATCAACGATGAATCTTGGCGTCGTCATCAATTTCTGCACAAATGAAAAGCGCTTCATCAATGCGTGCATCAACAGCGTTTCAAGAATTGCCAAACAAATCGTCGTTCCGGTAAGTGACCATTTTTTTGATGGAGAGCCTGAGGACCTTGATCTAGTAAAACGAATTGCCAACGAAAATCCTGATGCTGAATTCATTGTATATAATGCACAAAATCAATATCAACCACGCCCAGGCATTTATTCGCGCGCGCTAGGCGCTTCAAAATTACGCTCAGAAATCGATTGGGTTCTTTTTCTTGACTGCGATGAAATCGTGGACACAGATATATTTTCTTTGTACTTAGAGAAAGGCGAGTGGAAAAACTATGATACCATTGCTCTAAGCAATTATTGGTATTTCCGTGATCCGACAATTCGGGCAAAAACCTTGGAGACCTCAGCCGTCCTCATTCGACGGGAATTTGTGAAAATTGACCCTGCGGATCAATCTGGAGACCGCCAGCAGGTTCATCAATATGTAAAAGGACGGCAAGTGCGAAGTGTAACTCACGAAGATCAGATAATGATACATCACTTTTCGTGGGTCAGAAATAAAGATGAAATGTTAAAGAAAGTTATATCTTGGGGCCATAAAGGCGAACGCGACTGGGTATCCTCAGTAGAAGAAGAATTCTCTCGCCCATTCAACGGAACCTGCTTTGTGAACGATTACACTTTCGATATTGTTGAAAACAAGTTTAATCTGTAACAACGTCCCCGCCGACGAATTTTTCTCGGCGGGGGCTAAATTCTCAGTTAGTCTTGAAATATCGGAATTTTTTTTCTTTCTGAAAACAGCTTGCAAGCCAAGAGTGCATTGTTGAGAAGGTGCCGGGCGCCGCTTTCAATCGATATTTTTTCCGAGAACCAATCCCTGCAATAGGAGCCAACACGCTCGCGCAAAGCTTGGTCTTCGATAAATTTGGATAGAGCCTTTTCGTAATCTTCCAAATCCCGCCTCACCTCTTCCGGAGGCAAAGCCATTTCGATATCACATCCTTGCATGCAAACGATCGGCATTCCCTCAGAAATGGCCAGGGCGATGCTTGTACCGCCACCGGCGCGGAAAGGATTGAGGTAAATTGAGCAATGCTCGTACAGTGCCCTGAGGTCTTTCTCGAACGGAATACTATAGATTCGCTTCCGGACATTCTTGGAATAGGCTTTCGCACATTCATCGATCATGCCGACTGAATCAGAGTTCGGCCCGACGAGTGTCCAAGCCAGTTCCTCATACCGATCCAGGGCCCGCATGGCGATATGGCAGAAGTTATCGCTAACCTCGTGCGGCAGCCGGTTGCCAACCGTAACCATGACAATCGAATGGTCGGCAAACGGGAGTTCTGACCTCTGGTAGGACTTCAGCTTCTTGAAGGGAGTAAAGCCAATCCTTCCATTAACCCAACGCTCACGGTTTTCCAGATGAATATCCCCTTGATCAACAATACGTCCGTTCGAGAGGAACAAATCTGCATCATATCGAGGCCTTTGCAAAATATTAGTCTGGTGATATATAAAGGGATATTTTTTATATATGCCCCCAGAAAAGATAAACGAATCGTCGGCTACGCCGTGATAATTAATTATGCAATGCGGAGAAAACTCATCAATGCAGCTAAAAACATGATCAACATAATTGATCGTCTGACTTGGCTTGGCGCAGTAAACTATCTTCAGGCGATCGCAAATGTTACCATCTCCATTTTTCACACACTCCGAAACTATTTGATCATGATAGCACTTGAAATGATTGCTTCCGTCGAAATTCTGTGGAACGACCTCATCTGTTGA
This sequence comes from Azospirillum brasilense, assembly GCF_022023855.1. Taxonomy (NCBI): domain Bacteria; kingdom Pseudomonadati; phylum Pseudomonadota; class Alphaproteobacteria; order Rhodospirillales; family Azospirillaceae; genus Azospirillum; species Azospirillum brasilense. The sequence continues at coordinate 111,086 of NZ_CP059454.1, read as the reverse complement.
GAGGATCATGACTTCAGAACTCTTGTTAACACGAAGAATTGCTATTGCATGATCAATAATAAGACGCAGCACCGAATGCTCCGCAAAGCCCCGGAGCGTCGACTGAATCAATAGAATCTTAGAAGGGTCTACAGATTCGAAAACAAGATTTGGTTCAGAAAAGGCAGCGTGGTCCTCAATCTGTTTTGAAAGCACTTCTCGTACAGTAAGCATTACTGGATGAACCAAGCCCCAAACCTGCGGCTGGAACTCCCACTGACAAAGCTCAGCATGCACCGTTGCAAGAACATTGCAATCTGCTCCAGACGCAATCAGGGTCCGGCACACTCTGTCGAGAATACTCCAGTCTTTGCTTGCAGCCGACATACTTTGAAAAACGAGGAACGTGTCCAAGTCGAATGTGCGGAATAGTTGCCCAACGGCCAATTCAAGCGCGTGTTCAGTATGTTTAATCCAGGATAGAACACGAAGAACCATTTTCGCTCGTGTCTGCGCGTCTTCGTCAGTTGTGCGGACGATGGAAACAATGACCTTCCCCCACATGTCGGCATTGTCTTCAGTACGGTATCCGCTGTTTTCAACAGGAAGCTCTAGACGTGCCTTGACTATATTTTGGCCAACATGCTTGGGCAATTCCGTAAAGTCGAAATTAATGGAAACATCCATCAAGTCAGATTTGCTCAATCGAGCGGTCGCAAGAAGACTATAGCCGTCCGCTTCCAGATTTCTTCCACTACGTCGCAACATGGACAGAAGCTTGGTGAAAACGCTTTTTTCGAAATTTGAGAAATGAAGAGCCATTTGCAAATGATATACTGCAATATCATTTGCTCCAATGTGCTCATAGCAAAATGCCGCTTTAATATGCCATTGGTATACCTGGAAGTTAATGGTCAGAGCATGCTGCATATATTTCAATGCATGATCATAATTGTCAAATTGAATAAAAATATCCGCTATACTCTCAAGCCAACGACCATTTCCCATGCTAATACGGTGAATCTTATCGGCAAGCTTACTTGCCCCTTCAGTATCGTTTTCCTGCAAACGACGGGATATGATCGAAAAATATGAATTGCAGATTGTCTCGTCAAATTCATTAGATGAAAGTGCAATGTGGAGAGCTGCTATAGAATTCCCCTCCAGAAGAAAGCGATTCATTTCTTCAATAGCACTCATTTTAACCCCCTGTGATCCGGTACTTTAAACTCGATCATTTCGAATTCAGGAAAATCCAGAATCGATGCGCAGATACTCAAGAAAATCTACTGGATTTTCCCTGTATCATAGCCTTGATATGCCTTACGGACCTCACGCTGCGTTGAAAAAACGGGCATGAGTGGGTAAAGCAAAAGATTACAAAGATGGGCCACGTCCCGGTTTCCCAGAAGGCAGCCCATCCTCATAGCACGAACACCAAGCCGTCAATGAGCAGCGAGTGCCGGCTCCTTAGAATGGTACTCGGCAACGGAGCCGACCACATGATCGATATCCGCCTCCGTCAGTTCCGTAAAGAACGGAAGGCCGAGGGTATGGATGCCAAGACGACGGGTTTCAGGAAGCGGCTTCACGTTGTAGGAGGCGAAGGCAGGATGCTGGTGGCACCCGCTGCGCCACCACCGCCGGGTTTCGATTCCACGCTGGGCCAAGTGGTTGGAAAGCTGATAGCCGTCTCCCACGGTTTCAATGACCATGTAATTGGCCACATAATCCTGCCCGCCCCCAAACGGCGTGACTCCGGAGACGTCACGAAGTTTTTCCCAATAATAATTCCGGATCTGGGCCAACCGCGAGCGAGTCTCCTGCCACGCATCGAGCGACGCAAGCCCAACCGCGCAGTTGTATTCGCTCATCTTGGCGTTGGTTCCCAGCACCTGCGCAACCGAGGTGGTGGAAAAGCCGAAATTCGACATCTGGCGAATCCGCTCCACGACGTCAGGGTCGGTGCAGAGAATAATGGCGCCTTCCGCCGCCGCCAGCGATTTGGTCGCGTGCAGGCTGATGACGATGGGAATGGTTCCGACGCGGAAGCTGTCCCGCCCGATCGCATCGAAGCTGGCGGCGGCGTCGCACACCACCGGAATGCCCTTGCGCTCCGAAAAACGCTCCCACTTGTCGGTGTCCACCAAGCTTCCGAACGGCGACACCATCACGATGCCCGAGGCGCTGCGCACATCCTGCTCGTCAAGAAGATCCAGGTTGAGCGTCCAGGTCTCGGCATCGACGTCGGCGAAGACCGGAGACAGCCCGGCCGCCGCGATGGCGTGAGGAGTCGCGGCGAAGGTCCAGGATGGGCAAATGGCTTGACGGTCCGGCCTCTGCAACCCGATCGCCTGCAAGGCGAGCGTGATGCCGATGGTGGCGTTCGACACCAGGACGACCTGATCGGCACCCAGGCCGAAATGGGCGGCGATGCGGGCCTGGAATTCCTTGTACAGCGGGCCGAAATTCGCATACCAGCGCGCCTCGTCGATGCGCTCGAGATACGGAAGAAGCTTCGACGCGGTCGGCAGTTTGGGACGAAAAACAGGGATCATGGAGAGCTTCTCTTCTTGCGGCCCGCCGCTGGGCAGGATGCGGGATTGCATTCAAGATCGCAGGGGAAGGATTTGTTTGGGCGGATCAATTATAGGACCGGACACCCCCCGGTTACACTGCCGCCTGAAAATGACATTGTCGGATTTTCAACATGCCGGATCATCAACAGGATGCGGTGAACAAGTTTCGTCGCTATCGATGATCGTCCTGGGCTTTTTCCCATGCAAGGTACTCGGCTTCCCTTTGCAGAAGGCTGTCCGCACGGGTACTGATCTGCTTGGCGGGGTTGCCGGCCATGATGGCATATTCGTCCACATTCTTCCGGATCAGCGACAAGGCGCCGACGCTGGCGCCCAAGCCGATGGTGACGCCCGGCAGAATGACGCTTCCAGCGCCGATGATGACATGCCGTCCCAGAAAGACCGGCGCACTGCGCACGTTCAGGAAGGCTGCTGGCACCGTCGGGTTGGTCAGCGCGCCACCCGAATAATCATCGGTGGATGAGAAAATCGATACCCGCGCCGACAGGCCCGCGAAATCCTCAAGCTCGATCTTTGCCTGTCCAACCAATGAGCAATAGGCGGCGATGTGCACATTGCGGCCCACCCGGATTCCATCCGGCCCCGCGCTGAGAATGCAGAAAGGATCAATGCGGACATGATCCCCGAAAGACATTCTCTCTGCACCGAAAAGCCGAACACTTCGATCGATTCGCACATTGCGGCCAATCGAACGGAGCCCCATCTCCATAAGCTCATCGCGACTGAACAGGTGGGGACTCGTCATTCAGAGAATCCTGTTGATGCCTTGTTCCATCGCTTCCCATCCTGGCGCCACAGCCCAACGGCATTTGCCTTCAGCTGAGGCTTCAGAAAATCTTACTCTCAGCCCTTTGCGAGAAGCGTGTTCGGGAGAATACACCAACGGGAATACTCCTGTCCACGAGCGTTCATAGCGCTATCGGGATAAAGTCTGGCCGCTTGTTTTCAACAGCGCGATGCCCGGTTCGCCGCGGCGGTGATGGGGTGCGCCCGTCCCATCACCCGTCGCAGAGACGCAGCGGGCGTCGTCAGCCGCCGGCGGTTGAGTTCTCCAGCGTTTCAACCCGTCCTGCCAGTTCCTGGAGGGCCCGGATCAGCGGGGCGATGAACTCGCCGTAGCGCAGCCCGTGGCGGTCGGCATCCGGCTCATAGACGTAACCGGCCATGTCCATCCCCAACCGGTCCAGCACGGCTTTGACCTCCTGGGCGATCAGGCCATAGTGCGGACGCCGGTGTTGCTTGACGCAGGCCGGGCGCATGACCTCCTCGACCTCCAGCGTCTCGGTTTCCGGCACCGGGTGCAGGCGCTGCCTCCCTTCATCATCAAGAAGAGGACGGCCTTCGGAATCGAACAGTGGCTCATAACGGAGGACAGCCTCCTCGACCGTCTCTTCCACCGGAAACACCCGGTACTGGCCCTCGACCTTGCGGATCTCCTCGCCGACCCTGACGCGACGAACGGTCTTCACCCGCTCGACGGTCCGGCGGGCGACTTCGCCGGGATCGTCGATGTCGGCGAGACGGTACTGAACCGGCCGCAACGCCTTGATGAAGTCGATTCCCAGGGTGCAGTCCGCCACGTCGCTTTTGCTGCGCGCGTCGGAGGTCTGGATCGCCGCGTTGATTGCGTAAACGTCATCCCAACGCGCGGCCGGAGCGCCCAGGTGGTGAGTGCCATCGGCCATCGGAAGGATGTTTCCGGCGACCGTGACCTGGGCCGGCAGAAACTTGGCGATCGCCACGCCACTCACCCGGAGTTCCAGCGGCGTCCGCGCGGCGACTCCGAAATAGCCGGTGTCCAAGAAGGCCACGCCGCCAAGCGCCGGGCCGTCGACGCCGAGATAAGCCATGTTCGGGCTGCCGTCGCCATGGCCGCTGGACGCCACGGCCAGTTTGACGGAGGCGCCCGTTGCGGTCGCCGCGGCCGGCGACAGCAGCAACGTCTCCCCGGCCATGGCCACCGAGCGCGAGCCGAAGCAGGCCAATCCCGAGAAAGTCGGGTTCACCGCACGGGCCAACCCCGCCCGCAACTGGGCAACACTGGCTTGGCGGGTCTGGCCGGATTGAACCACGGGCATGATCTCCTCGCCGGAAAGCGCCGTTGCGCCGGGCAGTTGGGAGATCCTAACGGTCTGAGACATGGCGGCTCTACTCCTGGATCAGACAGAGACCCGATTCGGTCGTGAGAAGAAGGGCGCTTTCGCTCGTCATGAGCGTGCTGTCCGGGCGACACGGCGCCCGCATCATGGTCATCAGTCCCAGGGAAAAACGGGCCAGCATCATTCCATCTCCGAAAGGTACAGAGTGCAGTTGGCCGCCGCGGTGATCGCCGCGAAATGGGTGTGCCGGTCCGTCTTGCCGCCGCCCAACGACAGCGTGCACCAAATGCCATCGGGAAAGTAATGATCGCCCGCGGACGCCTGCACTGTGCCGTTCCCCGATCTCAGGAACACAGGGCCGGTGGCGAACAGAGCCACCACACGGGTGTCCGGATCGAAGGGACCGAGGCGGCCGCTCGTCGCGGTCACCGCCAGGGCATGACTGCCGCTGGGCTTCAGCCGCAACGCGGGAATCGGCACACCATCGGCATCACTGGGAATTTGAGTGGTCATCAGAAAACTGGCCCTTTCCGGTTGGCGTTGGAGGGGATGCGGCAAATCCTGACCGCCCGGTGAAAGGAATTTATTCAGCAAAATATCCTAGGATGTGAATCCTATTTGTTTGCTGCCACACCGGACATGGAGACATCCGCACCCGGACGCCATCACCCGCACCGGAAAAACCGGAAATGAAAAACGGCATGACGGTGCCGTTGCGCACCGTCATGCCGTTTTCGTGTCTGCCCGCTTGGAACGGGAACCGATTACCGCGCCAGGGCGACCGCCTCCACGATCTTCAGCATCGTGGCTTGGAAGTTCGCCTCGCTGTACCGCTGGCTCTGCTTCATGGCCTGCACCATCCGGGAACGGCGTTCTTCGGCGGGACGCGCGAGCTGTTCCTTCAGCTTGCCATAAGCGTCTTCCATCGTTTCGAAGGTGGCGCCGACACCTGTCTCGGACACGATTTCCGCCGGCCCACCCCATTTGTAAACCAGCGGGAAGGCGCCGTAGCCCATGGCTTCAACCACCGTGATGCCGAAATGCTCGACCTGTTCCGGCTTGAAACCCGGGTAGCATCCCATTCCGCAGGGATGCACGTAGAGCAGCGCGTTGGTGAGCGCGGTTTCGATTTCCGACCGCGCCGCGTTCATGCGCAACTGCGCCTTGATCCGTGTCGCCTGCTCGACAAGGCCGGCGAAGAAGGCTTGGTCATCGGAGCTGCTGTTCAAGCCGCCATACAGTTCGAAATTTACAGGCAGCTTCTCGTTCTGGGCACGTTCGGCAAGGTGCAGGACAATGTCCTGGCGCTTGTTGTGACCACCGGCCATGAAGCGGCCGATGTTGACGGCCAAAGCCTTCTCCGCGTCCCAAGGCTTCTCGGAGAGGATTCGGGCCTGCTGCTCCTCGCTGGGAACGGGAACCGGCGGGCTGAGCACGTAAACGGGCCGGGGCGCGACGTTGTAGACCTTCAGGAGCTTTTCGACCGCCCCCGCCGTGTAGCGCGAGTTCACCACAACAGCGTCATAGCCGTGAATGCGCTTGATCGAGAACGGACCGGTGTGGTGGAGCGGGAACGGATACTGGCAATGGAAGATGTTGCGCCTGCCAAATCCGGGAGTCGGAGGTTCGATCTCGTTGCCCATCGAGACGTACAGCTCCGGCCGCGGCCAGTTGGCGGTGTCTTCCAGCGTGGCGGTGTGGAAGCGGCCCGGCCGGATGGCCAGATCGTCCATGGTCATGGCCAGACGAGCCCGGCTGACGTTGTTGGGCGTCAGGAACCAGACCTCGAAGATGTTGGACAGCACCTGCGTCAGGCTGAGGATGTAACGCTCGCCGCCACCGACGCGGATTTCATAGGGGGAATAGACCCACGCCACTGGTTTCCCCGAATAGCCGGGCCGGACATCCAGCGGCGTAAGGACTTCGTAGCGACTGGCGGCGGCATAACGAGTCGTCGCTTCCGCGGGCAGCGCCAAGCCCCCTTCCTCGAACACGCCGAACCAGCGCTTGCGGAACTTGGTCTTCTGGCGGTCGATCACCTCGAGCATGGAGCGGCCGAGGAACTCGGATGTCGACGCGTTCTCGAAGTGGAAGGCGAACGCCCCGCGATGGACCGCAACCCGGTACCCCTGGGCACGGACGCGGACGCAAAAATCGGTGTCCTCGAAGTAGAAGGGCTCGAACAGCATGTCGAAGCCCAGCACCTTGCGGGCGACCTCCTTGCGCAGCAGGCAGCAGGCCGCCGAAGCGTAATCGCAGACGCGGACCTGGTCGCGCTTCGAGAAGATCCGGTGAAAGTCTTCGAAGGAGACAAACTTGGATTCCTGGATGACCTGACCGCAGCCCGAGATGATGCCGCCGGATTCCTGCACCCGGCGGTCGGGAAGTAGCAAGACCGGGGCCAGAAGACCGATGTCCTTGTCCTGTTCCATAGCGCCGACAAGACGCTCCAGGGTCTCTCGACGGACCACCGCGTCGTTGTTTAGAAACAGGATGTAGTTTCCGGTGGCGACGTCGAGCGCAACGTTGTTGCCTTCGCCAAAGAACAGATTTTTCCGGTTCGAGATCACGCGGACGCCGGGCAGGCGTGCCAGATACCGATACAGCAGCTCAACGAAGAACGGCGAGCTGCCGTTGTCAACCACAAGCACCTCCGAATTGCTGCCGGCAACGGCGACCCAGGCGGAATAGGCGCTCAGCAGCGTGTAGATCGGCTTGTTGTAGTTGAGGATGATGATGCTGAGGAGTGTCTCGCCTTCCGCCATGGCCGGCTGCACCGCAGCAGAGATGCTCGGGACATCCGGTCCGGCCTTATGATCCGGAAGTTCGCCGAGACGGATGGCTCCCACCAGAGTGTGCAGGTCGTTCATGGTCGTCAGTGGCTTTTTCAGCACAGCGACTTCGTCGGCCTGCATCAGGAAGCCGATCATCGCCTCCTGCAAATGCGGGTGGGTCGAAATCCAATCCTTCTTCAGGGCATCGATGATGAGCCGGGCGTCACCGGTGTAAACATACCCTCCCATGCACATCAAATGCCGCAGATGCATCAGGTCGATGAAAGGAGACGGCGAAAACCGGCTCTGGTCATTCGACTGAACAAACATCGTCAAGGGGTCAGTTTGACTATAGATTTTGTCGACCGATCGCTGATCGACAAGGTAATATTTGGCGTCGAAAAGCGGATGAGGATCAATGCCGAGCTTCCACCCCTCCATCATGTAATGATAGACGGGCGCCTGATCCAAAGAAATTCCATTCAACTCACAGGATTTTTTGTAAAAATCGACATCGAAAAGCGAAATCGGAGAGATTTCTCCCTTGTGAAGGGAAACAAGAATATCGGCATTCTTGATAGAATTGTATCGGGCTTCCGCGCGCAACGCGACGATGTCAATCAGCGGATACCAGTCCTCCGCTGTCCGCCGTTCCAAGAAGTCGAGATAAGCCAAGTCGGCACGGGGGACCGGTTGCTGATCAAGCGACTTTGGAACGAAAAGAAGGTGGGGTTGAAGCTGCCGCTTCCGGCCATAGAGGATGTAATGCAGAAGCGGCGGAAAGCAGGAAGCCGCCGCATCGGAGTTCAGATAGACGTAATGGCGATCATCGAACAGCGGTCCATGCAGGACACACCGCCCCTTGATGTAATCGATGATCGCGTTGCTCCCCCCGACTTCACCGTCGGCGGCATCCGACGCCTTCCAGACCAGGGAACCGGCGCTGAAAAGACGGCGGAAGATGGCCCAATCCTCATGGAACAGAGCCTCGTTGCGCATAAAGACGTCCAGGAATTCATCCAGGAACGTGGTGTCGCCTCCCGTCGCCAAGGATGACGCCATCAGCATCGAGAAAAGCTCGATGTTCGTCATGCGGATGGAGCATTCCACGATCTGCTCGACACGGATGCCTTCCTCCACCGTCAGAACGGCGACGGCAGCGGGCGACTGGGGGTCCTGCATCACGCGGGCGAAGAGGATGCGGGCAATCTCCGGGGTCAGGCTGACGCTCGACCATTGCGCGGCGAAGCCGGGAGCGCAGGAATGGCCAACAGCGTTCTCGACATCGCCCCTGGGCATGTTGGCCAGGAACTGTCGAAGTTCGATTCCCAGGAAGACCAGTTTCAGGGCAACCTGCTTCGTCAGAGCAAACGGGTCGAAACACCAGCCGACGACCCCTTCCTCGTCAACCCGCTCCAGAGCACCCCGCAGCACGCTTCCGTTGGGGGACGCGATACCCAGAACGATGTCATCGAGCAACGCCGAGCATTGCGGGTTCGGATCGTTCCCTGCGCCTCTCTCGACCGCAGCGTCCCCATCCTTGACAACAAGATGATGGAGGATCTTGAGGACCGCTCCGTTCGTCAGACCATAACTGCCCTGACCAATCCGCGGCAGCAGGACGCCATCTTCGGCGATCATGATGTCCAGCACCGCGGGCGCCTCCAGATTCACCTCGGCAAAGGGCCGGACGATCTCCAGTTCCTGGACCGTGATGCGGCAGTTTTGCAGAGGAAAATTGAACCCTGGCATACAGGGTTGCCCAACAACAGCCTGGACATCCGGTCGAGATTGCAGAGCAGCCGTTTCGCCGATCACAATACCATGGAACAACACTTTAAGGTAAATTTGATTAGAAAGCCCATGCGTATCTATGCACCAACCACCAATGCAGCTTTGATCGATGCGCTCAACACAGCCACGGAACTGCGGACCCTGTGAAAAATTCTGCAAATCAAATGAACAGTATTCATGACTTTCGACGATGCTCAAAGGAAAACCTGCACTCTTTTTCACTTCACCCGCTTGCCTATTGCTGGGGCGGTTCGTCCAATTGATCGCCTCTACCGAATCAAGGCCAAAAGTCGATTCAGCCATCACACACAACTCCGAATTAGTGCATTACTTGGACTTGACACGCCGCGACTGATAGCCCGCCCGGCACTGTAGAGAGATGGGAGCACGGAAGCGCACATGTACTCCGCCCTATCGACGCTTGGCAAGCGCACATCGATATACAAGAACTTCCAGTTAACAGGTTACTAACAAACCTCTGCCAAGATTGGGGAAGGCTTAAAAAAAACACGCGTTTTTCCAGCCGGCGCAATGCAGGAAGGCAATGTCAGGTACAGGCAATGGTTCATTTCGGGACAACGAAACCATGCCGCCTGGAGAGAGCCAAAACCATGCTGGACCATTTCAGAAATGTAACGCGGGACATCCTTCACCGTGCCTCCTCCAGAACAGGGATCAATGTTTTGGATGATGAATTTTTCTTACAGGACCTCTCTCGCAAGTGAACGCTGGATGAGGGCACGCCATTCCACATGTTTGTGCCACCACGCCGCGCTTGGCATCCGCCCTTCGGAGGGCACCATGAGAAATGACAGCAGCCTATTTGCGATGGACGGAGAGGAAGAGGGATGTTAATGAATAAAGGCAATATTTTTACTATCGATCTTTACCTTAAAGCACATCCTATGGGGATCGAGAATTTCCGTGAAATTGACTTCCTACCAACAAAAACCAAAAGAGAAACGAAGTGAAAAAGACAGGCATAGCATCAGGGTCTCTTGACTCTGTGATATTTGATGAATATTTTGGCTACATTGCGCAGGGATGGTCTATAAATGATGGCGATTTGGAGAAAAAAGTCAAAATCACGGTTGTTTCCGAAGGACAGCCTATAGCACTCTCATCCGCACGCTATTTTCGCCGCGACCTCCTGGAAGGCGGGATGGGCGCCGGGTTCCATGCCTTTTCCATCCTCATCCCCACGGAACGCGTGTCCAGTCAGAACGCGCCGGTCATTCACGTTCTCGGCGATACTACGCTGATCGGCAGCGTCTCCCTCGGGGGACACCGCCTTGATGGACATGGCCGCACTCCACCCCGTCTGGCCGAAACAGGACTTTCTCCGGAGCATTGGCCGGTCGACGTGATCGGGCATGTAGCCCTGCTCGCCAACGGGAAGGTCTTCGACGCGCTCTGGTACGAGCGGGCCTATCCGGACGTGACCAGTTGGTGCAACGAGAAGGCCGCGTCGCCTTACCTGCACTATCTGTCCGTCGGTCTTGCGCAGGGACGCTTCCCCCACGTTCCCATGAACGAGTCCTGGTACATCGAACGGTATGGCAGCGCCATCCGGAACATGGCTGGCGTCCAGGCCAGGACCGTCGCCGATCATTATCACATCGCCGGAAGCCTCTTCGGCTTCGACGCCGTTCCGGGTTTCGACGAACAGACCTATCTGGACCGCAACGACGATATCCACCCCCTGGTGCAGGAGCGCCATTTTGTAAGCGGATACCAGCATTATCTGCTCCATGGGGCCGCCGAAGGCCGCGGCACGGGATCATGGAGCGCGCTGCCCACGCTTCCTCCCCAACAACTCCTGGGGACACCGGAATTCGCAAACCTTGTCCAGGGCGCCGACGCCCATGGCAAAAGCACCGCGACCGGCCGGAACTGGGCGGCTGAGAAAGCCGCGGGCGCCGCCGTGGAGCCGACCTTCGGCAGCTTTGCCGAAAGCCTCTACCAAGCGCATCGCCCCGATGTGGCCGGCGCGGTTTCCAGGGACGAGCTCCCATCCGGGGCCGAGCATTGGCGCCATTACGGGCTGCGCGAGGATCTGGCCGGAACCACGCCGCGCCTGCCTGGTTATTGCGAACACCGCTATCTCGTGAACAACCCGGACGTGTCGGAGGCGATCGCCGGCGGCGACACCCCCTCGGGCTATCATCATTTTCTCAGCTATGGGCTCGCGGAGAACCGCAAGGGCGGACCCGACACGGGAGAACCCGCGCCGAGGACCTTCTCTCCCGCCGGCATCCTGAGACGGATCGCGGAACGGGACGGCTGGCCGACGATCTCCATCCTGATGCCGGTCTACCAGACGCCGGAGCGGTGGCTGCGCGCTGCCGTCGGGTCCGTCCTGGAACAGCTCTATCCCTTCTGGGAGCTGTGCATCGTCGACGACGCCTCCCCCAGCCCGCACATCCAGGAGCTGTTGCGGGAGTTCGCGGCGCGGGATCCCCGCATCCGCGTGGCTCACCGGCCGTCCAACGGCGGCATCGCCGCCGCGTCGAACGCCGCGCTCGCCATGGCCGGCGGCGAATGGCTGGCCCTGCTCGACCATGACGACCTGCTGACGGCGGACGCGCTTTATGAAATCGCCGCCGCCATCGTCGCCCACGACCCCGACGCCGTCTATTCCGACGAGGACAAGATGAGCGTCGACGGTCGTTTCTACGATGCGACCCACAAGCCGGGCTGGTCGCCCGAGCTGCTGCGCAGCACCATGTACATCGGGCACCTGACCTGCTACCGCGCGTCCATCGTCCACGAGGCCGGAGGATTCCGCAGCGCGTACGACGGGACCCAGGATTACGATCTGGCGCTCCGCGTCGCCGGGATCACCGACCGCTTCGTGCATGTTCCGAAGATCCTGTACCACTGGGTGGCCATTCCGGGATCGAGCGCCGAGGTCCTGTCGGCCAAGAGCTACGCGGTCGAACGGCAGAAGACGGCCATCGAGGAGGCCCTGGCCCAGCAGGCGGCCACCCCCTTCGAGGTGCATCCGCACTGGTCGGCGGGCAACTGGCGCGTCGTCTACGCGCCGCCCTCGCCCGCCCCGCTCGTCAGCATCGTCATCCCCACCGCGGGCCGCAAGGGCACCGTCTCAGGGGCGTCGGTCGACATCCTGCGAAACTGCATCCTCAGCCTTTTCGGCAGCGAATGCTATGAGCGCTTCGAGATCGTCGTCGTGCACAACGGCGAGTTGGACGCCACAGCGCTGGGCTTTCTACGCGCCTTTCCGAACCTGCGCGAAATCAACGCCAACCGCCCGTCCTTCAACTTCTCGGAGCGGGTGAACCTGGGGGTGGAGCAGGCGCGCGGCGACTATGTGCTTCTGCTCAACGACGACATCCAGGCCATCTCGAAGCACTTCCTGCGCGACATGGTGGGGCTGGCCACCCAGCCGGGCGTCGGTGTCGTCGGCCCGCGCCTGCTGTTCGCCAACGGCACGATCCAGCATGTCGGCGTCCTGCTTCCCAACGGCGTGCCGACCCACGCCGTCATCGGCGAGCATCGTCTGACCTCCGGGCCGCAGGGAATCGCGCAACTGACGCACAACGCGGCCGCCACGACCGCCGCCTGCCTTCTGGTGTCGCGCGCGCTCTACCAGGAGGTCGGGGGCTTCGACACCGGCCTCAGCCTGAACTACAACGATGTCGATTTCTGCAACAAGGTGCGCGTGAAGGGGCTGCGGATCGTCATCGACCCCGCCATCGAACTCTACCATTTCGAATCCCTGTCGAAGGAAGGCACCTTCAACTGGGAACTCCAGGAATTCGTGAAGCGCTGGGGGATCGAAGCCGACCCGTACCTCAACCCCAACTTCTCCACGACCAATCCCTTCTACGAGATCGAACGCGCCCCCGCTGCCCGCCCCGTCCGGGACGTGGAGGCCCAGATCCTGGCCCGCATCGCGGCGGCGCGGACCCGGCCGCGGGTGGCCGAGACGATCCGTTTCTCCTTCTTCATGAGCATCTACAAACAGCCGCTCCGGTTCCTGCGCGAGATCGAGAAGACGATCCTCAACCAGTTCTACCGGAACTTCGAATGGGTGATCGTGAGCGACGGCGACCACCGTCCCGAACTGCTCGACTGGCTGCGCGGCGTGGCCGTCCATGACAACGTGACGGTGATCGTCAGCCCGGAGAACAAGGGCATCATGGCCGGCTATGGGCTGGCTTTCCAGGCCACCCGCGGCGACTATGTCCTGCCGGTCGATGCCGACGATTTCCTGACGCTCGACGCGCTCCAGGTGATGGCGGAGCACATACATGCCCACGGCTTGCCGGCGGTCCTCTATTCCGACGAGTTCAAGAGCGATCCGCAGTCGCGGCTTTTCTCCCCCTTCCACAAGCCGGACTTCGACCGGATTCTGCACACCAACATCTGCTTCACCTGCCATCTCTGTGCCCTGCGCCGCGACGTGGCCGTGCAGATCGGCGCCTACACGGACCCAAAGGCGACCTGGAGCCACGACTGGGACACCTTCACCCGCGTCGAACGGGCCGGATACGGCATCGTGCATGTGCCGCATCTCCTGTACGCTTGGCGGATCAATCCCGGCTCCACCGCGTCCGCCGAAACCAGCCTGAAACCGGACGCGCTGCACAGCCAGCGGCATGTGCTGGAACGGCATCTGGCCCTGACCGGCCAGGACCGGACGCTGACCGTCGCCATCAACAGCCTGTTCCCAAAGCCGGGGGTTTGGCGGCTGGCGCCCAGGGACGGGGCCGGGTGCGGCGTGGCGCTGGTGATCGCGGTCGACATGATCGCGGCCGACAGGGACGACGACGACGCGGTGGACATGATCACCGCGGTTTTGGCGCAACGGAACTGCCCGATCGCGTCAGTCCGGATACAGGTGTCCTCGCCGGCAGACGCGGCGGGCCTGGCGGCGGGCCTGGAGAGAGCCGGGGTGCAGCGGTGGCCGACGCGCATCTCCCTGCACAGGGACTCCTGCGCCATCCTGCTCGCCGAAGCCTGCGCGGATGGCGACGCCGTGGCTTTTCTGCGGACAGACTGCCGTCCCGGAACCCCGGATGCCTTGCTCGAACTCGCGGGGTTGTTGAACGGGGTTGGCGAGGCGGTCGCCATCGGGGGCCGGATTCTCGATCCCGACGAGCGGGTCGCCTGGGCCGGTGGTTTCTTCGGCCTGGGAGGGTTCCTGGCCACCGCCGACTACGGTCGCCCGGCCGGCGACGCCGGCTATCACGGCATGCTGTTCTGCCAGCGGTTCGTGGACGGCGTGTCGCCAAGCCACTGGCTGGCCCGCGCCGGCTTCCTGCGCGATCTTCTGCGCCGGCTCCCGCCCGACACGCCGGCTGCTCAGATCGCGAGCGCCATCGCGCTGCACGCCCATGCGGAAGACAAGAGGACGCTCTACACGCCCTTCAGCGTTTGGCATCTGACGGAGCGCACCCATGTCCAGCCGCCCCTTCCCAGCAAAGCCGTGCTGGCCGGCCTGCCGGCCCCGGTGCCGCGGCGGAGCCGGTGGTACAGCCCCCGTCTGCATCCGGCGGCGGCGCTTGGCTATCAGCCCCGTGGGTATGACGGCGACGATGAGGGAGGCTGATCCACAGACGCCCTCACCACGCCAGCGGTTACCGTCAGCAGGGCCGACAGCGCCGCCTCCGGCGTCGGCGACGAGACGATGAAGCCGTTGGACCAGTGGCGCAGCCGCTCCGCCGGGGCACCGATGTCGAAGACGCCGACCGGCAGGCCCAGCCCGGCCACCTCGTCCAGGACATAGCAGTAGGTTTCCGGCCAGACCGACGGCAGGAAGACTGCGTGGCAGCCACGCATGGCGAGACGCCGCGCCAGATCGTCCGGCTCGTAACAGCCGTTGTCGTGGAAGCGCGGGGAGTCGATGGGCCGGTCGATGTTCCCGAACAGCTCGAACCGCAAGGGGAGTTGGTGGGTGTCCGCCAGCCGCACCATCGCGTCCAGGATCTTGGAGCCCTTGGCCACGTTGATCCCCCCGATGACCGCCACGCGGGCCAGCGGTGTCGCCGCCGGTGTCGGCAGCGGCGAGACGATGACATGATCGGCCAGATGCGGGATGATCCGGACACGCTCGTCGCGCAGTGTGAAGGCCCGCCGCACCACGGCGAGCGCGCTTCTGGAAAAGAAAACGTGGCGGTCGGCAAGGTCGAAGAAATCCTGCCAGGTCCGGCGGTACGCCTTGATGTCGAAGCTCCCAGCGGCCGGGCCGTTGTCCCCCTCCCGCCGGCGGAAATGCCGGTTGGCCGGGGCGCATTCCCGGCAGCGTTCCGGCGACGGCACCCCGCAGAAGCGGTCTTCGGCGTCGATCAGGTTCAGGGATGGGCAGACCGGCAAGTAATCATGATGCAAAACGCGCAACGGCACCCGCTGCCCGCTCCGAAGCGTCCGGATGAACCCCATCAACGCAACGGCATTCGGATGATCGACCAGTGAACTGACCACAATCTCGGACAGCGGCAGGGCGGAGACCAGAGTGCCGAGATCGGCGAGGCCGTTCGCCGGAAAACGGAAGGTGGCTTCCTTGTGCAGCAACTCGATGTCCACCGCTTCGTCCGGCATCCCCAGCACCGGCTGCCGGGTGGGGCGGACGAGCAGAACCGCCTGCCCCTGCGCATGAAGTCGCGCGATCTCCTTAGCCCGGAAGGTGGCGGCCCCGCCGTGCCCGGCGTGGTCGAACAGCAGCACCGTCCGCGGCCGGGCGTCTTCCTGCAAAATCCGGACGGCCGCCGCCGCGCGTACGGGGCGCAGCGGGTCGGCGCGGATGAAGTCCTGGACCTCCGCGTCGAATTCGGGATACCGCTGCCGGATGATGTCGCCGGACGCCTGAATCTGGGCCTTCTTCTCGTCGCTGGAAAAGCTGCCGCCGTGCCGGTGGTGGACATAGAGATTGGGCACCGCGACGTTGACGAAACCGCGCCGCAAGGCCCGCCGGCACCAGTCCACCTCCTCGCCATAGCCGCGTCCGAAGGCGTCCAGATCGAAGAAGCCGATCTCCCGCAGCGCCCGCCGGTTCAGCGCCATGCAGAAGCCGACACCGGTCGGCACCTCCACCGGAGGCAGGTCCGACAAGGCTGCGAACGCCGCGTCGATGCGCTCCACCGTGGCGCCGAGAAAAGGCTCGTTGTCCTCGGGCATCGCGGGGAAGCCGCAGATGGTCCCGGCGTTGGTGAAGGGGGTGGTGCTGGCAATGGACGGTATCCTCTCGACCGGCCCGACCAACCGCTCCAGCCAGCCGGGCGGCACCTCCACGTCGGTGTTGAGAAGAACGACATGGCCATCGGGATTCAAGCGCGTCGCAACCTCCAATCCGGTGATGACGGCCTTCAGATACCCCTCGTTTGACGGCTTGGACACGACCGTCACGTTGTCCAGCGACGTGGCGAGAGCAATCAGGAAGGCGGTTATGCTGCGGTCGGGATTGCCGTCGTCGATGAAGACGATCCTGTGCCTGAGCTCCACCGTCTCGATCAGCGCATGCACCAGCGGGGTCAGGAACCGCTTGCCGCCATAAACCGGCACGATGATGGACACGGGTGCGGCGAGCGGAGGAACGGGCGGGGCCTTTTCCCCCGAAGCCGGACCGAGCAGGCCGAGCGCCTCGCGCGCCCCTCTCAGGGACGACGGCATGGCTGTGGCGTAGCGCAACCCCCGCTCGGTCAGGAAACGGTAGTCCACCGCCGCCGGACCGCGCTCGCAGGCGACCTGCCAACTGCGCAACGACAGTCCTTCGCGCAGCATCAGCGGGACGAGGCACTCCTCGTCCCCGGCGGTCAGTCGCAAAACGACGGCGGACGTGTCGAGCGGCAAAGCCGCGATCACCACGAATCCGGAATGGTCCGCCAGGGGATCGCTGAGGGCAAGGCCGACGTCGTGGCGGTCGATCCCCGCCTGGACGTGGACGGCGGGAGGCCGTTTCCCACGGTCGATCACCACGTCGAAACCGCAGGCGCCATGCCGGCTGTGAAAGGCCCAGCCTTCGATCCGCAACTCGGTCCCGACCTCGATCCGCTCGATGAAGTAGCCGAACGCTCCACCCGTGGTCATTGTCTCATGCCTCTCTTGCCGCACCCGGCCAGGCGGTCAGCCGGCGAAGGCACGCTCCCGGTCTTGCAGGGACAGGATCAGGTCGGTGTCCCAGGGCATGACCCCCCGGACCGGGCCGCTCTGCGCGCAGCGGATCTCGGTGTAGTCGAGACCGCGCAGGGTCGCGATGAACCAGAAGAATGTGTCAGGCATACCCGCCGGCGTCAGATTGACGACGCGCGCGCCGGGCGGTGCGAAGACGATGTTGGTCATCGCCGCCCCCATCACTCCGACGATCCGCGACGCTCCCTTGAACAAAGCCACCTGCTCCGGCAGCGAAAGCGCATCCGGCTCAACCAGACGGTAGCCATGCGACAGGGCGAGGCCGATCAGGTCATCCTCATCGACGATCCGGCGGATCCCCGTCGTCCGGCGGGAGACGAACAGCCGGTCTGCACCGCCCGGAGTCACGCTTCGGGCCACGGCTTCCGCGGCGTCGAGGACCAACGGCGACATGAAGCCGCCGTGCTCGCTCAGCCCGTCCACCAGCAGAAGATCGGCGAAGCGCAGGGGCGTGTCGTCGGCGACCAGGGTCCGGGCAAGGTCGATGCCCAGCATGGACAGCGAAAAGGCCATGCTGTCGTTGAGGTGGCCCGGCGCAAGCCCAACGAGGAAGCGGACACCGAGATCCGGCAGATGGGTGTGGACGAGATGAGCCTTGGGCAGCATCTCCATCATCCAATGGCCGTAATTGCCGATTCCACGCTTCTTGCACAGAAGGATGGGGCCAGCCGTGTCCGGTTCGGCAGCCCGTCCGCCCTGCCCGATCGCCGCCAGAACGGCCGCGTGGGCCTGGTCGATCTCCGCCTCGGAATGCTGGGTGATGGTTTCGCGGTAGAGATCGCCCTTCTGGTCGAAGACCAGCCCCTCCCTGGCAACCCACACGTCCTTGAGGCGCGCGACACGCACTGCGCGCTCCGGGAAGCGCGGGGTGTTCCATGCCCATTCCATGGCTTGCAGGATGGATTGGGGAATCAGCTCGCTGTTGACGACACGGGGGTAACCGGCATCGAAACCGGGCGACGCGAGCGTGAGAATGACCGAGTCATCGGGCAGGCTGATCGGTGTCGGTCGCATCCGGGCAGAATTCCATCGGGAGTCTGGCCGCTCCCGTCCCGGGGTGCCCGCCACCGTGGGCGGAGCACCCCAGCCGAACGGTGCGGTTACGAGCGGCCGTAATGGTCGTCGAAGCGGACGATGTCGTCCTCGCCCAGATAGGAGCCGGACTGCACCTCGATCAGGTTGAGCGGCACCTTGCCCGGGTTTTCCAGCCGATGCGGGGTGCCCAGCGGAATGTAGACGGACTCGTTCTCGCGCAGCAGGATCTGCTCGTCCCCGCGGGTCACGAGCGCGGTCCCATTGACCACGACCCAATGCTCGGCGCGATGATAGTGCTTCTGGAGCGACAGGCGGGCGCCGGGCGCCACCGTCAGCCGCTTCACCTGGAAGCGGTCGCCGGCGTGCAGCGACTGGTAGAAGCCCCAGGGGCGGTGCACCCGGCGATGCAGGAGCGGCTCGCTGCGGCCCTGCTTCTTCAGATGCTCCACCAGCGGCTTGATGTCCTGCGCCCGGTCTTTCGCGGCGACCAGGATGGCGTCCTCGGTGGCGACCACCACCGTGTCCTCCATGCCGAGCAAGGCGATGAGGGCGCCGTCCTCACTGCGGGCGTAGCAGTTGAGGCTGTCCCAGGCGATGGCGTCGCCGTGGCAGACGTTGCCGCCCTGGTCCTTCTCACCGATGTCCCACAGCGCCGACCAGGCGCCGACGTCGGTCCAGCCGATGCTGCACGGCACCACGGCGGCGGCCTCCGTGCGCTCCATCACTGCGTAGTCGATGGAGATGTTGGGAGAAGCGGCGAAAGCCTCCTCGTCGAGGCGGAAGAAATCAAGGTCGGACCGGCCCTGGGCGAGCGCCTTCCGGCAGGCGTCCAGGACCGCGGGTTCCCAGCGCTCCAGCTCGGCCAGATATTGGCGCACGGGCAGCAGGAACATGCCGCTGTTCCAGAAGAAGCTCTTTTCCGCCAGATAGCGCTCAGCCTGCTCGCGTGGAGGCTTCTCGACAAAGGCGGCGACCCGGAAGGCGCCGTCATGGCCACCCACCGCATCGCCGCGGCGGATGTAGCCATAGCCGGTTTCCGGAGCGGTCGGCACGATACCGAAGGTGGTCAGATGGCCGGCGGCGGCGGCGGCGGACGCCGTGGCCACGGCCTGGAGGAACGCGCCCTCGTCCTTGATCGCGTGGTCGGCCGGCAGCAGCAGGAGCTGTCCGTCGGGGTCATCCTCCGCGATGAGCAGCGCCGCCACGGCGGCGGCGGCGGCGGTGTTGCGCCCCACCGGCTCCAGAACGATCCGCGCTTTGCCGCATCCGGCATGCCGCATCTGTTCGGCGATGACGAAGCGGTGTTCCTGGTTGCAGACGATCAGGGGAGCGGCGAACAGCGCTGCATCGGACACCCGCTGCGCGGTATCCTGGAGCATCGAGCGTTCCGAGCAGAGCGGCAGGAACTGCTTGGGATACTGTTCCCGAGACATCGGCCAAAGCCGGACCCCGGCGCCGCCGGAAAGGATGACGGGATGAATGCGCGTGTTCTGCAAGGAAATCGTCATGGCAGCCGGAACTTGCACTATCGGAAAGGAAACCGGTTCCCTGTGTAGAGGTTTTGGGACAGACATGCTACAGCGAAATCCGATGCTTCGGAGCTTCCCGCCACACGATTCCCGTAGTGGCTTGATGCACTCCATCGCCTATTGATGGCCCGCAGCCTTCTGGTCTGTTTCCTTATGCCCGCGGTTTCAAGACTGTAACATCCGTAAGCCAGAGCTTCTTACGAGAAAGTGACGATCATAGGCATGCCTGAACACCGATCCTCCGAGCAAGGCGCGACAGCTCTGAAGCCATCCGCGGCAGAGCGGGAGGATGCCGCGGCGCCCGCCTTCACGATCATCACGCCCTGCCTGAACCGCGCCGGTCTCGTGGCGGAGGCGGTGGAGAGCGTTCTGGCCCAGGACGGGATGGCGGTCGAGCACATCGTGGTGGACGGCGGGTCTACCGACGGGACGCTGGATGTGCTGGCGCGCTATCCGCACCTGCGCGTCCTGACCGGACCGGACCGGGGCGTCTATGACGCCATCAACCGCGGGCTGGCCGTTGCCCGCGGCTCGGTCATCGGGCATCTCAACAGCGACGACCTCCTGCTTCCCGGGGCACTGACCGCCATTGCCCGCGCCCTGGCCATGGCGCCGGACGCCGATGCAGCCTGTGGCGGCGCCACGGTCGTCGAAGGCGGCTCCGGCATCGATGGGGCCGGAGGGCCGCGGGAGACCTGCGGCTACGACGATCCGGCGATGAAGGGGCTGCGCCCCTTCGACCTGTGCCGCGGCGTGCCGATGATCAACGCCCGCTTCTTCCGACGCAGCCTGTACGAGCGGGTCGGCGTCTACGATCCGTCCTATCGCTACGCCGGGGACCGGGAGTTTCTGATCCGCGCCTGGACCGCCGGCATGAAGACCGTTCCGGTGGCGGAGCGGGTCTATCTCTACCGCCAGCACGCCGGCTCGATGACCATCGTCGGCGGCATGCGGCACATGGTCCCATGGCTCGACGAACACCTGCGGCTCGCCCGCCGGGTGATGAACGATCCGGCCAGTTCACCGGCGCTGTGCCGCGAAGCACGGGACTGGCATGCCTTCGAACTGGGCCGGGCCGCCACCCGCGCCCTGGCCACGGGCGGCGCTGGGCAGGCCACCCGGCTGGCCGTCGGCGGCATCGCCACGGACCCCGTCTGGCCGGCCCGCTTCGCGCTTCAGGCGAGCGGCTATTGCCTTCGCCACTATTGCCTTCGTCGCCATGAACGGGCAAAGGAACGCCCCGGTACACCCTGACACCCTTCGCGTCTTTCCAGCCGAGTTCCTTGTCCATGTCCTTATCCCAGTCCCAGTCCGCGCCCGACTTCGCCGATTTTGTCGAACGGCTTGCGAGCACCGAGCCGGTCGCCCGAATTCTGGCGGTCGGTTCGGGGCCGGGGCGGGACTCCCTGCGGCGCGGGCTGGAAGGCAACCCGCTGCGCCCGTCCCTGACGGAGGCCGGAATCGGGGACGGTCCCGCCCTTGCGCTTCCCAACGCGCACGAGATCGGCGAAACGTGGCTGCGCTTCCGCAACGACGCCGACCTGCCGCCGCTTGCCGGCCTGCTCGCCGAACTCGAAGAGGACCTGAAGCGCCACCCCGCCGCCCCTCCCGAGACCGGCGCACGGCGGGCACGCGGCGGGTTCGGCCTGGTGCTGGTCGAAGACGCCGGCTTCACCGGGCTGCGCGCGCTGGATCGGGCTGACGACACCGCCACCGTCGTGATCCGGGCTTCCTCCAAGACCGGAAGCGGCTGGCTGATGCGCCGCCGCCTGCGCGACGAGCCCGGCTGGGAGACGATCGCGGAGGGCGAGGACTGGGTCGCCTTCCGGCGGCGCCCCCTGGAGTCCGGGTCCGACCTGCCGATCCATTTCTTCACCATCGTCCTGAACGGCGAGCCCTTCATCCGCTACCACGAGGCGGTCTTCGCCTCGCTGCCCTTGCGGTGGCACTGGCACATCGTGGAGGGCGTGGCCTCGCTGTCCCACGATACCGGCTGGAGTCTGGCGTCCGGCGGACGGGTGCTGGACAGCGTGCACGACCGGGGCCGCAGCAACGACGGCACCTCCGCCTATCTGGACGATCTGGCGGCCCGTCACCCGGACCGCATCACCATCCACCGCAAGCCCCTGGATTCCTTCTGGGACGGCAAGCGCGAGATGGTCAACGCTCCCCTGCCCCACATCCGCGAGGCCGGGCTGCTCTGGCAGGTGGACGCCGACGAGTTGTGGACGGCGGAGCAGATCCGCACCGTCCACGCCATGTTCCAGGCCAACCTGAAGCGCACCGCCGCCTTCTATTGGTGCGACTATTTCGTCGGGCCGGAGCGGATCGTCAGCACGCGCCACAACTACGCCCAGAACCCGCAACAGGAATGGCTGCGCACCTGGCGCTTCGAGCCCGGCATGACCTGGGCGGCCCACGAGCCGCCGACCCTTGTCGGCGCCGACGGCAAGGACGGTGCCCAGATCGACCCCTTCACCCAGGACGAGATGGAGGAGGCCGGCGTCGTCTTCCAGCATTTCGCCTACGCGACCGAGGCGCAGGCCGCCTTCAAGGAAAGCTATTACGGCTACAAGGACGCCCGTGCCCACTGGCGCCGCCTTCAGAAGGAGGTGACGGGGTCGGCGCTGCTGCGCGACTATCTGCCCTGGGTGAGCGACGAGACGCTGGCCGACACAGCCGCCGCCCGTGGCGTGGTGCCCATCGCCGTGCCGGATGAGGCGGCGGGGAGCGGGGCCTGGCGCTTCCTCGATCCCGCGGAGGTCGCCGAACGGCGCAAGGCCCTGGCGCCGACGCGGCCGAAGATCCTGGTGGATGGGGTGTTCTACCAGCATCTCGGCTCCGGCATCGCGCGGGTCTGGACGGCGGTGCTGCAGGCCTGGGCGGCATCCGGCTTCGCCGAACATGTCGTCCTGCTCGACCGCGCCGGCACCGCGCCGCGGATTCCCGGCGTGCACACCCGGACTATCCGTGCCCATAACAAGGCTTCCCCGGGCGCCGACAGCCTCCATCTGGAGAGGGTCTGCCGGGAGGAGGGGGCGGATCTCTTCGTCTCCACCTACTACACGGCGCCGACCGCCACGCCCTCGGTCTTCATGGGCTACGACATGATCCCGGAGGCGCTGGGCTTCCCACTCGCCGACGAGACCTGGCGGGAGAAGCACCGGGCGATTCTGCACGCCTCGGCCCACATCATGATCTCGCGGAACTCTGCCCGCGACCTGGAACGGCTGTTTCCCTCGGTCCCGGCTGGCAGCACGGCGGTGGCCTATTGCGGCGTCGGAGACGCTTTCCGCGCGGCGGACGCGGCGGAGGTGGACGGCTTCCGCAAGGCGCACGGGCTGACCGGCCCCTATGTGCTGATGGTGGGCGAGCGATCCGGCTACCAGGGCTACAAGAACGGCCTTCTGCTGTTCCGTGCGCTCGGGCTGGGCGATCCGGCGACCCGCGACCTGACGGTCGTGTGCGTGGGCGGCGGCAAGGAGGTGGAGCCGATGTTCCGCGCCCTGGCCCCCGACACCCGGACGCTGCGCCTGTCGCTGACCGACGAGGAACTGCGGCTGGCCTACGCCGGAGCGGAGGCCCTCGCCTACCCCTCGCGCTACGAAGGCTTCGGCATGCCGGTGGTCGAGGCGATGGCCTGCGGCTGCCCGGTCGTCACCTGCGCCAACTCCTCGCTGATCGAGGTGGCCGGCGACGCCGCGCTGTTCGTGGGCGAGGATGACGCCGCCGGCATGGTGGCGGCCCTTGCCGCCGCCCGCGACCCGGAACGCCGCGCCGAACTGGTCCGCCGCGGTCTGGCGCAGGCCGCCCGCTTCACCTTCGGCGCCATGGCCGAGGCGATGGCCGCCCATCTGCTGGACAGCGCGGCGAAGCTGAAGGACGGGCGCCTCGCCCCGCCGGCGCCGGTGTGGCAGGAACTGCGGGCGACGCAGGCCGCGGGCATGGCCGCCGGCACCGGCGACGAGGACGACGAGTCACCCTGGGTCCTGCGCCGCCGCCTGCAGCGCAGTGAACAGCATCTGCACACGGTCCGGAACGAGCTGAGCAGTATGCAGAACAGCCCCTTCTGGCGCCTGCGCGCGGTCACGCTGGGCATCCTGGTGCGACTCGGCGTGAACTGGCGGCGCTGAGCCGCGGCATGCGTGTCCTCTTCGACGACCATATCTTTTCCATCCAGCGTCACGGCGGAGTGTCCCGCTGCTTTGCCGAGGTCGTCACGGAAATGCGCGCCCGTCCCGGCGTGCAGGTGGTCCTGCCCTTCCGGCAGGTCATCAACAGCCACCTGATGGACCAGCCGGGCCTGGACGTCCGGGGCTTCTTGGGGGGCGGGCATTTTCCCGGCAAGCGCAGCCTGCTGCGCGCCCACAACCGCAGGCTCGTCCGCCGGGCGCTCGGCCATGGAGCCTTCGACGTCTTCCACCAGACCTTCTACGATGCCGGCCTGATCGATCTCCTGCACGGGCGGCCCATGGTGGTGACGGTGCACGACATGGCGCCGGAACTGATGCCGGAGATCTTCCCGAAGCCGGAGGAGATCCACCCCGGCAAGCGGGCGCTCTGCGCCGCCGCCGCCGCCATCGTCGCGGTGTCGGCGCACACCAAGGCCGATCTGGTCCGGCTCTACGGAATCGACCCGGCGCGGGTGGAGGTGGTGCATCACGGCCTGTCGCGCGACGCCGTGTGGGTGCCGGGACGCCGTGCGGGGATCGCGCTGCCGGACCGCTACCTGTTGATCGTGGGGCGCCGCGACGGCTACAAGAACTTCGCGGGCGTGGCGCGGCGTCTGGCCGCCCTGCTGGCGCGCCGACCCGACCTGCATCTGGTCTGCGTCGGCGGTGGTCATCTCCAGGACGAGGAGCGCCAGCCCTTCCTGGAGGCCGGCTGCGCCACCCGCCTGCACCAGCGCACGCTGCCGGCCAACGACCTCGCCTACGCCTACGCGCACGCAGCCGCCTTCGTCTTCCCATCGCTGTACGAAGGATTCGGGCTGCCGATTTTGGAAAGCTTCGCCAATGGCTGCCCGGCGGTGTTGAGCGACCGGAGTTGCTTCCCCGAGATCGCCGGCGATGCCGCCGTCTACTTCGACCCCGCCACGCCCGAGAGCCTGACCGAGGCCCTGGAACGGGTGCTCGACGACAGCCCTCTGCGGCACCGGCTGATCGCCGACGGCCGCCGCCGCGTCCGCGACTTCACTTGGCCGGCGGCGACCGACCGGCTGCTGGCCCTCTACCGCCGCCTGCCTGCCCGCCACTAATCCATTCACCGCCCGCCGCCGAAGACGGGCGCGCCGTCAGAAAGCCCTGACCGCGCAACGGGCCAGGAAGCGCGCGGTGCGCGTCGGGGACCAGGAGAAAGCGCGGCCGATGTGGCTGAGCGCCTTCGCATGGGCGTCCTCATGCACCGCGGCGACCGCCTGTTCGATGGCGAGGCTGGCGCGGAAGCGCCGCAGCCCGTCCGGACCGGCGACACGCAGCACGCGGTCGGTGTGCTGCCGGTCGAGGCGGTCGATGGCGATGGCGACCGGACCGGACCGTGCGGGCCGTCCCACATGCACGACCGCCCCCAGCACCGGCAGGCAATCGAAGGCGAAGCGTTCCATGCAGCGCAGGAGCCAGTCCCAGTCCTCAAGCCGGGGCAGCGTCTCGTCGAGCGGCCCAACGGCGACGAAACAATCGCGCCGCACCATCAGGGTGGAGCCAGGCGAGACGTAGCAGCCATCCAGAAGAGTCTCGAACCATGTCCCTTCCGGCTTCGGCCATCGCTTGGTGCAGCGTCCGGTCTCCTCACGGTGCAGAAGGAAGCCGGTGCACAAGGCCTGCGGCGCGTCCGGTCCGCTTTCCAAGGCATCGATCTGGGCGCGGAGTTTTCCCGGAAGCCATTCGTCGTCGGAATCGAGAAAGGCGATGTAGCGGCCGCGCGCCGCCGCCACCCCCGTGTTGCGGGCCGCTGCCGCCCCGCGGTTGATCGCGTGCCGGATCGGACGGATACGCGCATCGCCGAAGGATTGGGGAATGTCCGCACTTCCGTCGGTGGAGCCGTCGTCCACGACGATCAGTTCCCAGGAAGTGACGTCCTGCACCTGCACGCTCTCAATGGCACGGCGCAGCGTATGAGCCCGGTTGAAAGCCGGTATGACGACGCTGACCAGTGGCTCTTCCATCGACGATCTCGTTCGCGGCACGGCAACCGTTGCGGTCCGACCATAGGGCAGCACCCTGCACGGCGGGAAGAGGCGACGCGCACCTTGCGTCGTTTTCCTTCGGACCAGCCCCCCTCCGCCTCTTGCTTGCGGATCCGGTCAGACGCTGCGGTTCTTCAGGGACAGTTCAAGATGACGAAGGATCAGCTCGGTGTCGTAGTCGCTCGACTGCTTCACCACCCGCTCCCAATAATTGAGCAGCGGAATGCGCGCCGGGTTCTTCTGCAACAGGTCGCGTTTCAAGAAGGGGAAGTCCATCTGGGCGATCAGATAGTCCCAGAAGAAATGCGTCCCGTTCAGCGGCACGCCGGCATTGATGGTCCGGAAAACCTGTTGGATGAACGTCTTTCGCACCGGGTCCATGCCATCACCGGCGATGTTGCGCTCCACCACCGCCTCGATCAGGGCGGTTGCCGCCTGACGATAGGGGAAGGCGGCGCGGCAGCGCAGGCCGGCGCGGCGCAGCGCACGGGTCAGCCCGATCTCGTACTTGCGCACGATCCAGGTCTTGGACTGCACGTAGCGCAGCCGGTCCCAGAAGGCCGTGAAGGCGGGAGAGGCGAGCGCCGCCTTGTGGAACAGCAGGAAATAGCTTTGCAGGTGGAAGGAAAACTCCCAACTGTCCGACGCGCCCCAGACGTCGGCATCCTGCGGGTCCATCCGCTCCAGCAAACCCGCCAGATGGTGCAGCGGGCCGTAGACGCTGTCGTTGGCGAGCAGCAGCATATCCAGCGCCACCCGATCCGGAACGGCGGCGATGCCCTCCTTGTAAGCACCGAAGTCGTATCCGACGTTGTCGCGGCGGAGGATCAGCGCACAGATGTCCCGCAGCGGCTCGACCTGGGATTCGGCCAGACGCGGGGAATTGCTGGAGAAGACGATGGCGAAGCCCAGCGCGTGGAGCTGGCGCAGATAATGCCACACGAAATCGTGGACGATGCCCTGCCGGTCGTAATGCACGAACACCACCACACGGCGCGCCCCGGCGAGCGGCACCCGCCCGTCCCAGCGCTCCCGCACGTAGCTGTCCTTGCGGAAGGTGCTGGCCGCGTAGGACACATAGCCCGCCATGATCTTGCATTGCACGATCGCCCAGGCGACCAGGAAACGCAGGCGGAAGGGAAGACGGATCAGGGTGCTCAGCATGGGGGCGTTTCCGTCCTCGGACGCGTGGTCAGACCGGCAGGCGCTGGGTGCGGACCAGAAGCTCCGTCCGCGCCCGCAGGTCGAGCGGCACGGACGGCAGGCCAGCCTCGGGCTTCAGCAGGCCGCGCAGGGCCTCGCCCGCCTCATCCTTCCTTCCGACGTTGACCAGAGCCTGCCCCTGGTGGAACAGCGACGGCCACAGCAGGGCCTGGACGATCGGCGCGGTGGCGCGGTCGGGCAGGTCCAGGCAGGCCCGGTGGGCGCGCCCGAACAAGGCCGCGGCGCTCCGCGGGGCCTTGCGGTGGTTCAGCGTCAGGATACCGAGCGCGAAGGCGGTGGAGGCCAGAACGGCGCCGCTTTCCGGCAGGGCGGCTTCCACCGCCGCGGCCAGCCGGTCCGCCGCCTTGTACTGGCCGAGATTGACCAGATCCACGAAGATCTTGCGCTGCGCGTCCTCCAGGATGTCGCCGGGAATGCGCTCGCGCAGCAGCGGGCTTTCGAGAGTGCCGAGCGCGGCGGCGCCGTCCGCCGCCCGGTCCGGGGCGTCCCAGGCCAGCACATGCGGGATGTTGGCGCGGGCGCGCCAGGACAGCTCCTCCGTCTCGCCGTCGTCAGCGCCGATGACGTGCAGGGCCGCGCGCATCCGCTCCCCGGCGAGCGCCGACGCCTCGAACCATAGGGCGGCCAGATCGCGGCGCCCGTCGAGCTGCCAAGCCAGCATCCCGTGGAAATAGAGGATGCCGCACAGATTGAAGGGCGCCGTCGCGTGGTAGGGCTCGACCCCCTGCGGCACCGGGGCGGCCTTCAAATGGGCCAGCAGGGCGGCGGGATCGGACAGGTCGAGATGGTCCCAGCGCAGGCGCAGCGCCTCCGCGACCTGATCGGCCGCACCGCGGGCTGCCGCGTAGTCGCCGGCGTGGGTCAGCTCCTTCAGCAGGCGGTAGCGGTAGCCCAGGCCGAGCGGCGACGCCGCGTCCAGCGTCGGGATGCGCGTTTCCAGATAGGAGCGGTAGAGGCGGCGGTCATAGGGCCGGTCGAAATCGACCGACAGCGTCCCCGGCGAGGCGGCAGCCAGCAGCGAATGGCCCTGGTCGACCACGCGCACATCGGCGAAGCCGGCCCGGCGCAGGATCGTCTCCATCCCCTCCTTGCTGAACAGCACGAAATGATAGCCGGGGCTGAGCAGCGACAGCAGCGTGCCAGGCCGGGTGCCGGCGTGGATCGCCCCGGCGCTCGGCGTGGTCAGCATCAGAGTGCCGCCAGGGGTCAGCACGCCGCGCAGCAGCGCCAGCAGGCTGATCGGGTCGAAGACATGCTCGATGACCTCGGAGCAGAAGACGAGGTCATGGGGTTCCCCGGCGTCCTCCGGCTTCTCCAGATAGCTGTGCGCGATGTCCACGCCCAGCGTCTCGCGGCCCTCCTGGGCGCTGAAGCCGGGGTCGAAGCCGCGGACCTGCCAGCCGAACACCGTGCGCGCGTAGTCGAGCAGAAGCCCGTAGCCGCAGCCCAGTTCCAGATAGCGTTTCACCTGCGACGGCTCGACCGAGGACAGCACGCGGGCCATGCTGTCGATTCCGGCGTTCTGTTCCAGGTAGCAGGCGACCAGCGGGTCGAACACGGCCTCGTAGGGCGGCTGGGTCAGAGTCGGGTAGGCGGCGGTGCCGCAGGCACTGCACACCACCAGCGACTGGACCGGGTTCGGCGGCCAGGGCGAACGGACCTTCAGACGTACCGGCTTGGCCGCCCCGTCGCCGCAGGCCGGACAGACCGCCGGCATCGTCTCGCCGCCGTCTTCCCACGACACGGAATCCCAAGAGATCGTATCCATCAGTCCCCTGCCCTCGAAAAACGGTGCCTCGACATGCGGTCTCCGCCCGCAACGCTGCGGGATGACCTAAGGGAAACACTCGGCAAAGCGCAATGCCTTTGATGCCGCGCCCTTGATGCCGAGTTCAGCCGCGCTGCGGATAATGCTTGGCGCGGCTTTCCGACGTGTCGCGGTCGGTCGGCCAGGACACCGCGCCGTCCGGCAGGTCCCGCACCTTGCGCGCCAGCACGAAGGCGCCGCCGAAGGAGGACACCAACGGCATCAGCGCCTGCGCCGGCTGGCGCTGGTCCGGATAGATGCGCACACGGCTGCTCAGCCCCGCGGCGATCACCTCGAACCCCATCGCCGGTCCGAACAGCACCTTCAGCCCTTCGTCGCTGAAGCGCCAGAAATCGTTCGGCTCCTCGTGCAGGGGCCAGGACTGATGCGTCAGGTGATAGGTCAGGCCGCCCACCTCCAAGGCCCGGTTCACGCCGTAGGCGAACAGCCAGGGCTGGGCCAGATGCTCCATCACCGACAGTGAGAAGACCGCCCCGGCGGCCCCCTTCCCGATCAGCTCGTGGATATAATGGGCATCGCCGACCACATCGACGTTGGGAGCGGCGTGGATATCCATGCCGATGTAGCGTTCCGCCCCGGCGAAGGCGGCGCGCAGCGGGCTCATCTGCGAACTGACCACGCGGGCGCCGACCTCGGCGACGACCAGCTTGCGCTCGTTCACCGCGCGCTGGAAATCCTCGAACGCCCGCTCCGCCGCGCCGTGCTCCGGCTTGGGGTCCTGCCAGACGCTGCCGTCGGTCAGGCAGTAGGGCTTGCGGCTGGCCTCCGGAGAACGGGGAAGCTCCACCGTCTCGACGAAACGGTCGTCGGCAGTGACGACCTCGAAGGTCACCGGCGTCCCGGCCCGCCAGGGAAGGTACAGCTTGAAGCCGCTCTCCGCGCTGTTGGGAAACTCCGCGTAATGGGGCAGCACGTCCGGGCGGGGCGCAAAGCTGACGATCTCATAGGCATCGTCCCCCGCGACCACGCGCAAGGTGAGGATCCTGCGCTCATAGGCGTGGATCCAGCCTTCCAGATAGGCGCCGTCGCGGTCGCACCAGAAGACCTCGATGGCATAGACAAAGGGCTTGCGCTGCGGTGGCGGCGCGGACAGGCCGCTCCTCGTCAGGGCGGCGCGGAGAGTCCTGGCGGCGAGGCGGAGGGCGGAAGGGCGCTGTTCCATGCGACTGTCCTGGAAGGCTCCGCAGGCGGCACCGCCACCGGCGCGGGAAGGAGAAACGGGCCGCAACAGATAGGCGTTGCGCGCGACTGCTGTCAATTCACGCCGGCTACCGGAACCCACAGCCTGTTCCAGGCCGCCAGCACGTCCAGCAGAACCGCGCCGTTCAGCGTCATGAAAAGGGCGAACAGCCCGAGCCGCAGCCCGTGGCGCAGGCGCGCCGGGGTCCAGGGACCCGCCGCCGCTGCGAGCGCCAGGACGACCAGAACCTGCGCCGGCAGGAAGTAGCGGCCCTGAAGTCCCAGCACCATGTCCGACCCGACCGGGGTGAAGCCGACCCAGAAGGCTGCCATGACGAGCAGCACATAGGCCGGGGCCGGCAGCAGATAGCCCACCCCGATCACCGGATCGCGGCGGCGGGCGCCATCGCACAGGGCCAGGACCGGCAGGACCCACAAGGCCGCCAGGATCAGCCGGTCGTCGGCGTAGCCGCTCCAGGGCGGCGGGTGGCCGCCGTAGCGCCCGTAGCTGTCGCGCCACCACATGATCGCCCAGTCCCACGTGGTGGCGCCGAAGATCCGCAGCGTCTCCAGCGGGTCGGCGCGCATGGCCGCGATCTGCGCTGCCGGGTCGGCGGCGGTGCCCCAATAGGGGCCGGGGACGAAGGGATAGGCCATGTTCCACGACAGCGCGATGCCCAACGCGAGCCCGAGGCACAACGCGGGCAACGCGATCCGCCACCGCGTCCCGCCCGCCACCGCGCCCGGCAGATAGAACACCGCGGCGGCGAAGGGCGCCATGGTCAGCTTGAGGAAACCGAGCGCCGCCGACAGGGCCAGAAGCCCCGCCACCTCCCAAGCCCCAAGCGGTGCGCCGCGGGCGCGGAACCGCCAGACCAGAGCCAGCAGCAGGGCGGGAATCGTCAGGTTCAGGGGATCGGCGCTGAGCGAACAGGCGCTCTGCAGGGCGAAGGGCGACAGGGCGAGCGCCGTGAAGACCAGCCGGCCGCCGGGCAACGCCCACAGGACCGCCAGCACCATCAGCCCGTAGGCCACGGCGTTGCCGATCCGCCCCGCGTGCATCTGGTCGAGCGGACCCAGCCCCCAGGCGCGCGCGGCGGCGGTGAAGGCCGCCTGCGGCAGGTAGGCGAGCGGCGCGAAGCTGGCCGAGCTGGGAAAGGGCACCACCTCGTCCCGCGGCGGCAGGGTGGCGAGATGGTCGGACAGCGCGCGGGCCTGCGCGGCGTCGACCGGGGCGTGCTTCTGGATCAGCTCGATGTAATGGAGCATGTGGAGGTAGCTGGCCCGATCGATCGGCCCGCCCCAGGAGTTGGGGCCGAGCTCCTCCGCCAGGAAGTGCCCTTGGGCGATCTGCAGCACCCGCTGCCAGTGGAACGGCTCGTCCAGCCCGGCGTAGGGCGGGGTCTTCACCAGAAGCTGCGCGCTGAACAGCACGTAGAAGAGCGCCGCGGCGGCGTAGAGAAGTGCGGCGGCCAGCGATGGACCGGAGCGGGTCGGCTCATGCCGGGAGATCGTGCGCATGCGGCCGGGCATCCTCTCTTTTTTCTTCCTTCATGCCGGACAGGCGTTGCCCAGGATGGGGGGAGCGCGGTAACAGACCACATTCCCCTGGCGGCTGGAACGCCGAATCGCCCCCCACCGGCCATGATCCCAAGCGTCCGCATCATCACCGTGAACTGGAATGCCGAGGACCTGCTGCGCGCCTGCGCCGCCTCGGTGCCGTTGGCATTGACCGGCGCCGCCCCACTGGAAGGCATGACGCTGGAAGCCATGGTGGTGGTGGACAACGCCTCCACCGACGGGTCGGCGGATGGGCTGGAGACCGGCGCCCTGGTTGCAGGTGGCGGGCCGCTGACCGTCCTGCGCAACCCGGAAAACCGCGGCTTCGCCGCCGCCTGCAACCAGGGCGCCGCCGGCTCCCAGGCCGACTGGCTGCTGTTCCTGAACCCGGACACCCGGCTGTCGGACCGGTCTCTCGCCCCGGCGCTCGCCTTCCTGGCGGAGCCGGCGCAAGCGCGCACCGGGATCCTCGGCATCCGGCTTGTGGACGAAGCGGGACGGACCCAGCGGTCCTGTGCGCGGGCACCGACGCCGGGCCGCATCCTCGCCCAGGCGATGGGGCTGGACCGGCTGGCGCCCAGCCTGTTCCCGCCGCATTTCATGACGGAGTGGGACCATTTGGACAGCCGCCCCGTCGATCAGGTGATGGGCGCCTTCCTGCTGATCCGCCGTTCCCTGTTCGAAGGACTGGGCGGCTTCGATGAGCGCTTCTTCGTCTATTTCGACGACGTGGATTTGTGCCTGCGCGCCCGCCGCGCCGGCTGGGAGGTGGTGCATTTCGCCGGGGCGGAAGCCTACCACCGCGGCGGCGGCACCACCGAGCAAGTGCGCGACCGACGGCTGTTCTACGCCCTGCGCAGCCGGATGCAGTTCGCCGCCAAGCATTTTTCCGCCCCCGCCGCCGCCTTGGTGGCGGCGGCGACCCTGATGGTGGAGCCGCTGACCCGGCTGGCCCACGCGCTCGCCGCCCGCTCCCCGGCGGACGCCCGCGCGGTGCTGCGCGGCAGCGTCCTTCTGTGGCGGTCCCTGCTGGGCTTTCCAACACGGCGGGCTGAGTAGGCCGGCCGGCTTACATCGGCTGGACCGCCCCATCCCGCCGGCGGAGCCCAAACGGCCCGTTGATAAAGTGCATACACTTCACAAGGCGAAGCCGCGCAACCGGAGAACCGATGCCAACCCTGCCCGACGATCTCAGGCTCCTCGAAGCGGAATCCATCGCCATCCTGCGCGAGACCGCGGCCAGCTTCAGCAAGCCGGTGCTCCTCTATTCGATCGGCAAGGACAGCGGCGTGCTGCTGCATCTGGCGCGCAAGGCATTCCACCCCTCGCCGGTACCCTTCCCGCTGCTGCATGTGGACACCGGCTGGAAGTTCCGCGACATGATCGCCTTCCGGGACGAGACGGCGCGGCGGTTAAGACTGAACCTGCTCGTCCACACGAACCAGGACGGGCTGGCCCGGGGCATCGACCCGATCCGGTCCGGTTCCTCCGTCCACACCCGTGTCATGAAGACCGAGGCGCTGCGCCAGGCGCTCGACCGGCACGGCTTCGACGCGGCCATAGGCGGCGCCCGGCGCGACGAGGAGAAGAGCCGCGCCAAGGAGCGCGTCTTCTCCATCCGCAACGCTGCCCACGCCTGGGACCCGAGGGGTCAACGGCCCGAGTTGTGGCGCCTGTGGAACACCCGCATCCGGCCGGGAGAGTCCGTCCGCGTCTTCCCGCTGTCGAACTGGACCGAAATGGACGTCTGGCGCTACGTGGCCACGGAGTCCATCCCCGTGGTGCCGCTCTATTTCGCGGCGGAGCGCCCGGTGGTCCGCCGCTCGGGTGCGCTCATCATGGTGGACGACGGGCGGCTGCCGCTGCATCCCGGCGAGGTTCCGGAGATGCGCCGGGTACGTTTCCGGACGCTCGGCTGCTACCCGCTGAGCGGGGCCATCGACTCCGATGCCACGACTGTGGAGGACATCATCGCGGAGATGCGGGCCTCCCGGACCTCCGAACGGCAGGGCCGCCTGATCGACGGCGACGAGCCGGCCTCGATGGAGCGCAAGAAACGGGAGGGATATTTCTGATGGCGGGCTCTCCGACGGCCGGCTCCGGGCAGGGGCTGCTGCGCTTCCTCACCTGCGGGTCGGTGGATGACGGCAAATCCACGCTGATCGGGCGGCTCCTGCACGATGCCGGCCTGATCCCCGACGACCAGATGGAACAGGTTCGGCGCGACAGCCGCGGCCGGCCAGACCAAGAGGGAGAGATCGACTTCTCCCTGCTGGTGGACGGGCTGGAGGCCGAGCGCGAGCAGGGCATCACGATCGATGTGGCGCACCGCTACTTCGCCACCGCGCGCCGCAGCTTCATCGTCGCCGACGCGCCGGGGCACGAGCAGTACACCCGCAACATGGCCACCGCCGCGTCGGGTGCGTCGCTCGCCGTGCTGCTGGTGGATGCACGCAAGGGTCTGCTGCCGCAGACGCGGCGCCACACTATCGTCACCTCCCTGATGGGCATCCGCCACGTCATTCTGGCCATCAACAAGATGGATCTGGTGGACGGCGCCGAGGCGGTCTTCACCACCCTCCTGCAGGACTTCACAGCCTTCGCCGGCCCCCTGAAATTCCGGTCGGTGACGGCGATCCCGCTGTCGGCACGGCGCGGCGACAACGTCGTCCACCGCTCCGCGGCCATGCCCTGGTACCGAGGGCCCACCCTGCTGGAGCGTCTGGAGAGCATTGCGGTCGAGGGGGGAGCGGAAGCGGACGATCCGCTGCGTTTCCTGGTGGAGTGGGTGAACCGCCCCGACCCGGATTTCCGCGGTCTGTCCGGAACGGTCCTGTCGGGACGGCTGGAGACGGGCGCCGCGGTGACGGTGTGGCCGTCGGGCCGGTCCGCCCGGATCGCCCGGATCGTGACCTTCGACGGCGACGTGGAACGGGCGCGGGCCGGCGACGCGGTGACCGTGACGCTGGAAGAAGCGGTGGACGCCGGACGCGGCGACCTGTTGAGCGGGCCGGGCGCCGCGCCGGAGGTGGCCGACCAGTTCGCCGCCCATCTTCTGTGGATGGCGGAGGAGCCGATGATCCCCGGGCGCTCCTACCTGCTGCGCGCGGGCGCGCGGTGGATTCCGGCGACCGTCACCGCACTGCGCCACACGCTGAACGTGGAGACGCTGGAGCATGGGGCGGCCACCGTGCTGGAAATGAACGCGGTTGGCCTATGCAACCTGTGTACGGCGGCCCCCTTCGCCTTCGATGCCTACGAGACCAACCGGCACACCGGGGCCTTCATCCTGGTCGACCGCTTTTCCAACCGGACCGTGGGCGCCGGCATGATCCGGCACCCGCTGCGGCGCGCCGCCAATCTCCACCGGCAGGAGCTGGCGGTGTCCACCGGGGAACGCGCGGCGCTCAAGCGGCAGCGCCCGGCGGTCCTGTGGTTCACCGGCCTGTCGGGATCCGGCAAGTCCACCATCGCCAACCGGGTGGAGCGGCGTCTGCACGTGCTCGGCCACCACACGATGATGCTGGACGGCGACAACGTCCGGCTGGGACTGAACCGCGACCTGGGCTTCACCGACGCCGACCGGGTGGAGAACATCCGGCGCGTCGGCGAGGTGGCGAAGTTGATGACGGAGGCCGGACTGATCGTGCTGTGCGCCTTCATCGCCCCTTTCCGGGCGGAGCGGGAAGCAATGCGCTCCCTTCTGCCGGACGGCGCCTTCCTGGAGATATTCGTGGACACACCCCTGGAGGAATGCATGCGGCGCGATCCCAAGGGGCTGTACGCCAAGGCACGGGCCGGAACCTTGCGCAATTTCACCGGGGTGGATTCGCCCTACGAGGCGCCGGATGCGCCGGAACTGCGGCTGGACACGGTGGCGGAGGACGCTGACTCGCTTGCCGAACGGGTGGTGGAGCTTCTGCGCCGGAAAGGCATCGCCGGAGTTTGAACGGCCTTCGCCTGCGGAACGGTGGTCGCGGCATAATCGCTTGCCAAAGCTGTGGACTTGCGGCCATGTGCAAGAGTGCTTTCCATTCGGACACCGGCGGTGACGCCCGGTGTCCGAACCGCCCAGAGAAACTCTCCAGAGACAGTCCATGACCGGAATTCGTAGTTACAATCGGCGCGTCCTGGTAACCGGCGGCGCCGGCTTCCTCGGTTCCCACCTCTGCGAGCGGCTGATCGCCCGCGGCGACGAGGTGGTGTGCGTCGACAACTACTTCACCGGCTCACGGCAGAACATCGCCCACCTGCTGGGCAACCCGAACTTCGAAACGATCCGCCACGACGTCACCTTCCCCCTGTACGTCGAAGTGGACCAGATCTTCAACCTCGCCTGCCCGGCATCCCCGGTCCATTACCAGCATGACCCCGTGCAGACGACCAAGACCAGCGTGCATGGCGCCATCAACATGCTGGGGCTGGCGAAACGGCTGAACGCCCGCATCCTCCAGGCTTCGACCAGCGAGGTCTATGGCGATCCCAGCGTCCATCCGCAGCCGGAGGAATACTGGGGCAACGTCAATCCGATCGGGCCGCGCTCCTGCTACGACGAGGGCAAGCGCTGCGCCGAGACGCTGTTCTTCGACTATCACCGCCAGCACAAGCTGCCGATCAAGGTGATGCGCATCTTCAACACCTACGGGCCGCGCATGCATCCCAACGACGGCCGCGTGGTGTCGAACTTCATCATGCAGGCGCTGAAGGGCGAGCCGATCACCGTCTATGGCGACGGCTCCCAGACCCGCTCCTTCTGCTACGTCGACGACCTGATCGAAGGCATGATCCGGCTGATGGACTCGCCCGCCGAGGTCACCGGGCCGATCAACATCGGGAACCCCGGCGAATTCACCATGCTGGAACTGGCCGAGCATGTGGTTGCGCTGACCGGGTCGCGCTCCGCCATTGAGCACCGACCGCTGCCCCAGGACGACCCCAGGCAGCGCCGCCCCGACATCACCAAGGCCAAGAGCCTTCTGGAATGGGAACCCACCATTCCCCTGCGCGACGGGCTGGAACGGACCATCCACTATTTCCGCAGCCATTTCTTCGGCTGACGTGAACGAAGGCCCCCTACGAAAAGGGCCTGAAAGGGGAGGATGCCATCGGGCATCCTCCCCTTTTTTCTTGCCGCGGCTCCCCTCATACCGCTCCCTACCGACCGGTCCAGGTTTGGAGTCTTGTCGCGCCCCCCTTCCCGACTCCGGCCGGGCCACCCGGCAGCCCGGAGCATGGACGGCACTCCCGGAGCACAAATCGCCGAGTCGCCGACCGAATCGCTTCCGAAAGCGATTCGGAAACGTAGAACTGGAGTTTTGTCGCGTCGACCCAAGCTTCCACAGGACGAACGGGTTATCCCCTGGAATGTTGTCGCGGGATTCCTGGACTCTTGTCGCGCGAATCGCGATTCTCTACTGGAGTCTTGTCGCTCAAACTAATAGGAGAATCTAGTAACCTTACTAATAGTCTGCGCGACAAGATTCCAAATTGCGGGTGTCAACCCGCCGTGTTATGGATCGGACCATAAGTCGACCCGGAACAAACGGCGAGAACAGCGCGCTATGGGCCAGTTGCATCGCCTGATCAGCCAAGTGGGCCGTGAACAGGCCAAAGCACTCCAGACCGACCCTGATCAACGGTCTCTGGTGGACATCGCGGCTGCGGTACTGGAAGAAGAACGCCAGGACCTTGGCATTACCTATTCAGGCTTTGCCTTGACCGCGCTTCCGCATCGACGCCTTCCCGACGATCAACCTTGGGAAAGGCGCGGACACCGGATTCGTTTGCTGATCGAGCCGGGCCGACTGCCTGTTCGTGGTGGCGGCTTCAAACTCTATGGCGTTCCCTATGGCAGCCGGGCGCGCATGATCCTGCTTTATTTACAGACACGCGCCCTCCAGACCGACAGCCGGGAGGTCGAGTTGGGCCGCAGCATGCACGACTGGCTCGACCGCATGGGCCTCTCGGTCGGTGGTCAAACCTACCGCGACATCCGGGAACAAGCGTCGCGGATCGCCGCCTGCAACCTGACCTTCGCCTGGGAAGACGCCAACAGCCTGGGCTTTGAAAAGGATTCGATCGTCAAGGGCGGCATCCATTTCTCGTCGGAACACAATTCCCCGCAAGGCACTCTGTGGGAAGACCGCGTCCTGCTTTCAGAAGCGTTCTTCCGCGAACTGAAAGCCCACCCTGTTCCGATCTGGGAACCGGCGCTACGCCATATCCAGAACAACAGCACCAGCATCGATATCTACATCTGGCTGGCTTACCGACTGCACAGCCTGAGCAAATCTACGACCATCACTTGGCCAGCGGTGTTCGAACAGTTCGGCGCCGGTTATTCCCGTCTGCGTGATTTCCGGAAACGCTTCATTGAAGCGCTTCAACTCGCTCTTGCCGTCTATCCGGAAGCCCGGGTCGATGTCGAGGATCACGGGCTGCTCCTGCATCCCTCACCCCCCCCTATTCCGGAACGGAAAATGACCCAGTTCATGCGCTGAACCGGGCTTGCGGGCGCGTTTAGGGACACGCGACAAGACTCCAAATAGCGCCGCACAACGCCTCGCGACAACACTCCAAACCACCCCATTCGATCAGGGGCCTTCATGCCTTGCAAGGCGCTGCTGCTGGACCGTGATGGAGTCGTGAACGTCGACCACGGCTACGTCGGTGATATCGGCCGCTTCACGTTCATGAATGGCATCTTCCCCTTGGCACGGCACGCGGTGGACCGCGGTTTCCGGGTCGCCCTGATCACCAACCAATCCGGCATCGCGCGCGGCTACTTCACCGAAACCGAGTTTCTGCATCTGAGCGACTGGATGCAGGAAATGTTCCTGGCCCAAGGCGTGGAACTCGCCGGAGTTTTCCACTGCCCCTATCATCGCACCGGCAAGGTCGAGCGTTACACCCGCGACAGCTTCTGGCGCAAACCCAACCCCGGCATGATCCTGGAAGCAGCCAGGAGGCTGAACCTCGACCTCTTCCGGTCAGTGTTTCTGGGCGACCAGCCAACCGACATGGCTGCAGCGCAAGCCGCCGGCATCCCGCGGCGGATCATGCTGACGAAATCCGGCACGGTCCCGGAAGGCATGGCGACACTGACCATCCGGCAGCTTTCGGACCTGATCCCCCATCTCGCCTGACGGGCATGCCGCAAGGCCGGCGTGTGGCCTGCCCAGGAGAAATGAAGCGAGCGTGTTCAATCGCCCAGAAAACTCTCCTCTTTATCGGTTTTACCGCAATCATCCGTCCTCTGCGCGAATGTAAATGATTCTTTAGTCAACTTCTGGGCATGTGCTCCCATCAACAGGTATGCCACGAGCCAAGCCGGTCTCTGATGCCCCAGATCATGCCAAGCCCCGTTTCCACCCTCATCCGCCAAGAAACGCCAAGCGCTTCGGATTTCCTATCAAGTGTTCTGCGATGGATCGAGGAAGACAGCCTGACGGTCGCCTGCCAGCAGGCATCCGCACGCCTCGCCACCGGGCTGGACATCCAGGATGAAGACCGTGACGCCCTGATGCTTCTGCTGAACGCCGCCGCCACAACCCTGTCGGCCCCCAGGCGAACGGCCGACCAAGCGGAATGGACCTTCGACGATCGGGCTTTCCAGGCCTTTGCCGACATGGTCGATATCCTCCGGATACAGGACCAGCAGATTTCCGAGGTCATGGCCATCGCCAACGAAGTCGTCTGACAGAACTCATTCCTTGTGTGCAGGCCAATAAGCCTACCCTTTTCTTGCTCCTCGGCGGAATACACGAATGGCGCGTCTTCTTGTCTTCGCAATCGACTGGCTACCCGATGACGGCGACACCGGGACCGGGGGTGGCCTGCGCTCCCGCCAGATCGTAGACATGCTGCGCGGGGCCGGGCACGAGGTCGTCGTGGCCGTTCCCGCCGCCAGCAAGATGGTGACGCTGCTGCGGCGCCAGGACCCGGCCCGGCTCGACGGCGTCCTTCTGTATGACGCCAAAAACCAGTCCAGCCTGATCCGCCGGGTCCAGCCGAACGCGATCGTCTGGCAGTGGCCGACCACCCGTGCCGTTCCGATGACCGGTTGTGGGGATGTGGTGCAGATTTGCGACTTGAACGGTTTGCAAGACCACGAGATCGCCCATGGCATTCCGGGCCTTCTGCCGTTCGCAGAAGGCAAGGTGATCGCTGCCACAGCGGGGGCGGATCTCGCCCTTACCGGCTCGGAGGAACAGAACGGCTACTGGATCGCCAAGTTCGGACACAGGCTGGCCGGCACGCCCACCGCCGTCGTTCCCTACTGTACCCCGCGTTCGCTGGTGCCGGAGGACGCGTCCGGCGCAGGATCGCCAAAACGCTTGTGTCTGGCTGGGACCATTTATCCCTGGAACTCGTCCCTGGCCTATCTGGACGGGATCGTCGCCTGGGCGGAGCGGCGGGGTGACGTGCGCGTCGACATTGTGGGGACGATCGATCCGGCGAGCCGTGACCACATCGCTGTGCGCGCCCAGTTGGAACGGCTCCGTCACTCGCCGCAGGTTTCCCTTTCCTTCGGGCGCAGCGTGGGAGAGTTGTTCCGCGGACTTGGCGTGGGAGGCTTCGCGCTCGACGTCTACCCGGACACGACCGAGCGCCGGATGGCGGTTCCCATCCGCACCGTCAACGCGCTCGCCTGTGGTCTCCCGGTTCTTGGCAACCTGCCAACCGTGCTGAACCGGCGGCTCGTAGAGGCCGGTTGCGGCCTGATCCTACCGCAGGGAGGAACGGCCGACGAAGGTATGCCGGACCTTGAGCGCGCGCTTGATGCCGCTGTGGACACCGACTTGGAGCGCTATGCCGCGATGCGCGCCGCCGCCCGCCGCATGGCCGAGGATGGACCGTTCCAGTGGGAGGCCGCGGCCGACCGGCTGGCGGATGGCCTGGACCGTGCGCTCACGCGGCTGAGGCGGAAGATCGCCTGGACGCCCGAGCGGAAAACTGCCGGGCTGGCGGCCGGCGCACCGGTTTCCGAGGATGCTCCCCGCCATGTCCTCGTCCTGTCCGACGAACCGGAAAACCTGCGGGAATTGCGGCTTCATGCGCCGTTTGGCGAACTGTACCGGCGCGGCGAAATCGGCGGCTACACCGTCTGGTCGCGCGACCGCATGGTGATGAGCACCCTGAACAGCCCGGACCAGACTCCGGTGGACGCGATCTGGCTGCAGCGCCGGCCGTCCTCCGCCACCGCTCTGGCGCTGCATGTGCTGGGGAAGCCCTTCGTTCTGGACCTCGACGATCATCTTCTGGTTTCGCCCACCTACCGGGAATCGTTCCCGCCGGAACACATGCAGATGGGCCGGCTGCTGGTGCGCCAATGCGCCGTCCTGTCCTGCTCCACCGCCCGGCTGGCCTCCCAGCTCGGTTACTACGCCGCCACGGATGTGGTGACCAAGGCCGTCGTCACGCCGAACCTGGCTCTGGGTCCGGCCGCTCCGCGACCGTCCGGCCAACCAGGGGCGGTGGTTTGGGTGTCGAGCGATATGCCGGCGCTCACCGTTTCCTCCGCACCGGTCCTGAAGGCTCTGCGGGATTTCTGTCTCGCCTTCGACCTCACGCTCGTCTGTGTTGGCCACACGCCCCCCGTGCTGATCACCGAAAGCGGGGTGCGCGTCCACAGGCTGCCGATGCAACGTTATGCGGATTATCTCCGGCTGCTGTCCTCCCTGGCCCCGGCCATCCTGTTCTGCCCGCTGGAAACCCACGCCGATCCGGCCACCCAGGATTTCATCGACGGCAAGAGCGACATCAAGATGCTGGAGTGCCTGGCGACCGGCCTGGCCGGCGCCTTCAGCGCCGCAGCGCCCTTCGCCGACAGCACCCTGCGGGCCGGTGTACTGTGCGACAACACATACCAGTCCTGGTACGACGGCCTGTGCACGGCGCGCGAAACGCTCATCGCGGGAGGCGAGGAGCCGATGATCCCGGACGACCGCCAGATCGGGCGCCGGGGGGTGGCTCCTTGGCTCGACGCGCTGCGGGCGGCACGGCTGGATGCTCCCTTCCACCTGCGCGCGCTGAAGGACGCCTACGCCTTCGTCTTCAACCGCATGACCCGGCGGATGCTAAGCCCGGACGAGTTCAACGAGGCCGCCTATCTGGAGGTCAACGGAGACGTGGATCAGGCTTTGCGCGACGGCGTCTTCGAGAACGCCTACGAGCATTACAAGCTGCGCGGCTTCTTGGAGAAACGCGGCCATGGCGGTGTCCAGCAGTTGGGCGATGGGCTTCAAATGTTCACCAACCTGATCGGCAGCCTGAACGACCTGCGCACCACGGCGAACAACCGCGCGCCGCAGATCGAGCATCTGAAGGCGGCGCGCGCCGTCCGTGCGGCAGCTCTTACCCGGCGGGGCGAGCGGTGATCGCTTGGTCCGATTCCGGACGGAGCCGCCGTCACGCCTGCCCGGTCTGTGGGAAGAACGGGGATCATCCGGAGGTGTTGACGGTGACCGAGACGCACAGGACCCATGTCCTGCTGCGTTGCGGGGTCTGCACGGCGCATTTCTACGAGGACCGTACGCCCCCCTCCTACGAAGACGACCCGTCCGACGACTACACCGCCTATTACGCCGAGCAGGGCGCGGATGTCTGGGGTATGACCGACACGCTGTCGCGGCTGCGGGCGCACCGGCCAGCCAGCCTGTTGGACGTGGGCTGCGGCTTCGGCTTCACCGTCGACATGGCGGCCCGCTGTTTCGGTTGGCGGGCGGTGGGGGTCGACCCCTGCGGTCTGGCGCGGTCCGGGGCGAAGCTGCTCGACGCACCGATCGTCACCCGCTACCTGGACCGCGACAGCGGCATCGGAGAGCCGTTCGACCTCGTCCACTCCTCCGAAGTGATCGAGCACATCGACGATCCCTACGGCTTCATCGGGATCCTGCGCCACCATCTGGCACCCGGCGGCATCGTGGTGCTGAAGACGCCCAACGCGGAGGCTCTGACGCCGTCCTTCGCCCCGGGGATGCTTCGGGCCCTGTTGGCGCCGGGCTCTCACCTCATCCTCTATACACCCCTGTCGATCCGGCGCGCGCTGCGCAAGGCCGGCTTCAACCATGTCATGGTGGAAGTCAACGGGTCAGGACTGACCGCCTTCGCGTCGGATGCACCGATCACATTGTCCTCGGCGGGGGGCGCGGGCGGGCATGCGTCCGTCTACGCCCGCTATCTCAAAGAGCGCATGCGCGTCTCGCCACCGGGCGGGCCGGTGTGGAACGGTGCCGCAGCACGGCTTTTCCGGCACCACGCCTTGAGCGGCCGGTTCCTGGAAGCGTTGGAACTCTACGGCACGCTGGCCAAGGCCTATGAAGAGAGCTTCGGGATCGACCTGCTGCGGCCCCGACGGATTCCCATCGGGTCCTGCGATCCTACCGGCGGACCGGGCCGGCCAAGGCGCGCACCGTACAACCTTGCCTCAGTCCTTTTCACGCGGGGTCTACTGGCGCGGTGCCTGCCGGCGCAGGACTCGCTGGAAACCTTGGCCTTCCTGCGGGTGGCGGAACGCCTGGCGGTGGAGATGGGGGGCGCTCTGCAGGCCGGCGGGCTGTTCGACGGGGATTTGGAGAACACCGTCTTTCAGGCACGCTGCGAGGCCGTCGACGCACTCTGGCCGATCGACCCCGACGCCGCCATCGAGGCGTTGGTGTCTCTGGGGCGGCCGACGGGAAGCCGTTTCGACGGCCAGACGGTCGTTCCGCTGGTCCTGCGCCTAAACAAGGCCGCCCAGCTGTTCGTGCGGCTTGTCCATGACGGCGATTATCGGTTGGCCGTTCGCCTGTTCGATCTTTTCGAAGATCAGGAACTGGTGGAGCAGTCCTTGCCGAAGGACGGCACCCTTCTGCATCTGGCTTTCTGTCTGGCGATCCTGGACTTGAACGTCTACGCTCGGCAAGACCGTGTCGTGGACCGGCTGCGATGGCTGCAGCGTTTGGCCGAACAACTCCAGAAGGTGCCCGAGCATGCGGAGAGTGCCCGGCACATGATGTCGGTTGCCACTGAGCACATGGCCATGATTGCCGCCCCCTGACCTCTCCAGCGCTTGAGGACCGGCCCCCCGGCTCACTTCGTCGAGAGGCGCGGCGCGCAGCGAGTGGCCGGAAAAGGTCCGCTCGCGTAGCGCGGCCTGCAGCAGAGGGCCGTGTGACGGACGCTTCACTGACCGGGGTTTTCAGCCCGAAAATTTGACCGTTACGGCAACACCGGCATCGTGGCTGGTGTCCAGTTCGCTGTTGATCTGTTCCACGAAGGAGCGAGCAATCCCAATGCTGGGGGCTTTGCGTCATGCCATATGGGGCTTTCTTCGGCCCTTCGCCTGTGGGTCCCTACGCGAAACTCCCGACAGTCCCCACCACTTCCAACCCTGGTTCCAAGATGAAGCCTGCTTCGACCAGAAGGGCCGCAACGCACATCGCTGGTGGGTGCGTGGGCAACGGTCGCGCACAGCCTTTCTTCCGCGCCCTCTAAAGTATAAGGTTGTTTGCGTTTGGTCACACCACCAATGTCATACTG
This sequence comes from Azospirillum brasilense, assembly GCF_022023855.1. Classification (NCBI taxonomy): domain Bacteria; kingdom Pseudomonadati; phylum Pseudomonadota; class Alphaproteobacteria; order Rhodospirillales; family Azospirillaceae; genus Azospirillum; species Azospirillum brasilense. The sequence continues at coordinate 66,628 of NZ_CP059454.1, read as the reverse complement.
GTTGTATGAGTAAGTGCGGTACTGGGCCGCCTCGAAGACCGACTAAGGTCACATTCACAACGTGGCGTAAATGGCTAGCTGCGATCACAGAACATAGTAAGGCGTATTATGATTAAGAGCCCGCTTTCTGTTTTTGTTAAGAAAATTTCCGGGAAAAAAACTGAAGAGCGTTTGCTCAATGATAAGTTGCGAATTGATGATCGTTTTATCAGTCAAGATGAGAGAAATTTTTGTTTTGATTATATTATCCTTGGTGGTAGCAATATACATGCGTTTGAAGATTTTTTTAACGCAGTTGGTCGTACTCATCGTATTTGGCGTGGATCAACGATCTCGTTTGTATCAAAGCCAATAGCTCCGCCGTCATTGCCGTCAGAGATGCCTTCCGGATTGGCGAGGCAGATTGTAGAAGATTGCACAAAATCTGCAGCATTGCGTTTGTTGTCGAATCTTCACTCTGCTCTCATTGTAGAGTTCTTGCGTGATATTTCGACCGGATGCATTCGGATTAATGACAGCTATATTTCAAATAATAACCAAACCTCTTGGCATATCTCCGTTGATAATAAGGCGATTTTTGGGGAAGGTGTCATTGAGATTGACGCTGTTTCTGAATTTCATGACATTCTTTTGCGTGATTCTCTGAAGAAATTTTATGAATTGTATATTTTGCCTAGACTTAATATTTCAGTCCCTGTTTTTGTTATTAGGCAGTATTTTGTTGAACTTTTTTTGAACGAGTCTGGGGATTTCGAAACCGGATGGGGAAAGCATGGGTGGTTTAATATTGAAAGGAGAAACTTTATTAATGGAAAGCTTGACTGGATATACAAATACCTTGAAGAACTAGACGATAGAATCATATTTATTGATCAACCAAAGGAGCTTCTTTTTTCGGATTGTTTGGCGCCATTTGGCGAGAATGAAAGGCATGCGTGTATAGAGGCGCAAAACGAAATGGCAAGGGACATACTTCATACATCTACCAAGATATTTGAAGCGGCGGCCCTTCCTGCTGAATTCGAGCAGCACGAGCATTTCTTCAGGAATAGCATTCCGATTTCCCATTATAGAAATATTATTCGTGAAAAAGTAGTTGAACGTACTAAAGGTAACTATTTTAGAAATAAATTTGAGGAGGCACAGTCTATAGTTGCCGCGCAGGGCGCTGAGCTCACCGGAGCGCAGGCCGCGCTCGCCGCACGGGATGCCGAGCTCACCGGAGCGCAAGCCGCACTCGCCGCGCAGGGCGCTGAGCTCACCGGAGCGCAGGCCGCGCTCGCCGCGCAGGGCGCCGAGCTCACCGCAGCGCAGGCCGCACTCGCCGCACGGGATGCCGAACTCACCGCAGCGCAGGCCGCACTCGCCGCACGGGATGCCGAACTCACCGGAGCGCAGGCCGCGCTCGCCGCACGGGATGCCGAGCTCACCGCAGCGCAAGCCGCACTCGCCGCACGGGATGCCGAACTCACCGCAGCGCAAGCCGCACTCGCCGCGCAGGGCGCCGAGCTCACCGGAGCGCAGGCCGCACTGGCCGCGCAGGGCGCCGAGCTCACCGGAGCGCAGGCCGCACTCGCCGCACGGGATGCCGAGCTCACCGGAGCGCAGGCCGCGCTCGCCGCGCAGGGCGCTGAGCTCACCGGAGCGCAGGCCGCACTCGCCGCACGGGATGCCGAACTCACCGGAGCGCAGGCCGCGCTCGCCGCGCAGGGCGCTGAGCTCACCGGAGCGCAAGCCGCGCTCGCCGCACGGGATGCCGAACTCACCGGAGCGCAAGCCGCGCTCGCCGCACGGGATGCCGAACTCACCGGAGCGCAAGCCGCACTCGCCGCGCAGGGCGCTGAGCTCACCGGAGCGCAGGCCGCACTCGCCGCACGGGATGCCGAACTCACCGGAGCGCAGGCCGCGCTCGCCGCGCAGGGCGCTGAGCTCACCGGAGCGCAAGCCGCGCTCGCCGCACGGGATGCCGAACTCACCGGAGCGCAAGCCGCACTCGCCGCGCAGGGCGCCGAGCTCACCGGAGCGCAGGCCGCACTCGCCGCACGGGATGCCGAGCTCACCGCAGCGCAGGCCGCGCTCGCCGCACGAAGTGAAGTATTGCCACTTGGTAATAAAATTTTATCTCTAAGCCCATTGATTGTTATATAACTAAAATCAGTAAATCTGATATTTACGGATGATAGATGTGTCCAAGAAGCAGATTTATGTTAGGCCATAGCACTATTATGTCTTGCTATGTTTTTTAAAAGTGAATTTATTAATAATAAATGAGGTATAGATACTAGATACAGCTTGTCTCTTTGAATTACTTTTTTCGTTACATGCTATGTTTTAAATGCTAGCGGTATTAGTTAATGCTTTGTTTTTTTTGAGGAACTCTGTGGGATAGTTCAAGAAACACTTGCCAAACGTGTGAAGAACCGCGACGAATGTCCTTCGCCGAAACTAGGATCCCTGGTTTCGGTTTGCGTCCGGCCTTCGTCTACCGGCGGATGGCCGAAGACATTCTCCGCGGTCCGGTTTGGCAAGCCTCGTGCCGGCTCGATGCCAAGGACCGATCAAGCTTTTGGGGCGCTTGGCGCGTCAGGTGCTCGGCGACGAGCCCGCCTCCCCTCGGCCACTGGGATGATCAGTCCGAACCGCTCAGCGCGGTCAAGCAGCGCTTTGACCGAAGACGCCGACCAGATCGTGCCACGGCGCGGCGTGCGGATGTGCATTTCCTCCAAGCGCGCGGCGATCGCGCGCAGGCTGATGGTCGGGTCAGCCCCCTTGATGCCGGCGATGACCAGCAGGAGGTCGTCCTTGGGCGGCTTGCGCGGTGCCGGCGCGATCAGGTCCGGTTCGGCCAAGCCTTCCGCGACAAGGCGGTGGACCGCCCGCGACAGCCGGTCGGCGGTCCAGGGCCGGTCGGGCGAGCCAAGCCGGCCGAGCGTCTTGGCCACTTTGCCCCAGGAGTTCCCCGGGCGCATGGAGCGCACCTTGGGCAGCCAAGCCTCCATGCTTGCCAACAGATCGGCCACATATTGCCGGTCGCGGATGGCGGAGAGCGTCGCAATGGCGTCGGGATCGCGGCGCTTGAGGGCGGGATTGCCTCCCACCCGCCCACGCGCCTTGGCCGCCCGCAATCCGGCCTTGGTGCGCTCACGGATCAACGCGCGCTCCAACTCCGCCGCGGCGCCCAGCACCTGGAGGGCGAACTTGCCCTGCGGTGTGGAGGTGTCGATCGGGTCGCGCAGCGACTTGAAGTGGGCGCCGACCGCCTCCAGCCCCTCGATCACGTCGAGCAGGTGGGAGAGCGAACGGGCCAGCCGGTCGATGCGCGCCACGACCAGGATGTCACCGCGCTTCACCTGGGCGACGGCCTTGGCGAGTTCCGGGCGTGCCCGGCTGGCGCCCGATGCCTTTTCCTCGAAGATCACCGAGCAGCCGGCGGCTTTCAGCTCGTCGAGCTGGCTGAAGGTGGCTTGGTCTTCGGTGGAAACGCGGGCGTAGCCGATGAGGGCCATGGAGTCCGTTCATGAAAGCGGAAAAACTGCCCCACTGTACAGTTCAATCCGTTTTGAGAAAACGATCGTTTGGCCGCCTGTACAATCCATTTGAACAGCCTGACGCGCCAGCCGGCGTCGCTCACAAGGTGGGCGCGAGGATGGGGATGGGTGGGAGTCGGCTCATAAATAAAGCCGGAGAAAAGTTCGGTCTTGAAGCCGGAAGACGGGCCGAAATGGCCGAAAACCACGAGAGTCCGCTCATAAAGCCGGAGCGACAACCGTTCATGGAACCGATGCGGCGATCCACGTCTCGGCAACCTTGCATGTGTTGCGATGAAGCACGGCAGTGATCTGCGAGATAAGTATCACGAGAGCCCTGAAGGCGCATAAGGCGGTGGCCTGGGCGGGGGGCTTAGCGCGAAGGAGAGGGCAGCGCATCCGCGTCACCGCCGCCGCCCGTCAAAGCTTCGAAATACATCGTGGCAATATCGATTGCGCCCATCCTTCACCGCACGGGACTTCAATCCATCCAAAGGACTTAAGTTGTCCTAAAGTGATGGTTCTGAAGAAGGCCTCCGTATGGAATGAATATCAATAGAATTGGCGTTTCATGCGAGTAGTAGGAGTTATTACTTATTAGGCAGTTGCAGGAGTACACCTTGGAAATTCATGTCATAGGAAGTCGCACGCTTTGCCATATACGCGGGTGGGGCGCTCGGGCATCCCAACGATCACAACAAAATTTACGGAGAGTTCCCCTTGAACGAAGTCATCATCGCGGACGCTGGGCTTGAGGATCTCGACGCACTGCTCAGCCACCGCCGTCCCGACGTTCAGGTTACGCTCGTTTCCTCCGCCGAGGATGGCCATGCCGTTCTCGCCGCCGCGCTCGCCGCGCGCCCGTCCGTCCTGCATCTGGTCGCCCATGGCGAGCCGGGGCGGGTCCTGCTGGGTGCCCAGCCGCTGGACGCGCGCTCGCTGCTCGACCGCTCCTGGCCGGATGCACGCGGTACCGAGATTCACATCCACGCCTGCCATGCCGGCGCGGGCGAGGCGGGCCGGCTCCTTCTCGACCGTCTGTCCGCCGCCACGGGCGCCGTGGTTGCGGCCTCTTCGGGGCCGGTCGGCCCGGCGGTGCGCGGCGCGTCCTGGAAGCTCGATGTGCGCACAGCGCCCGTCTTTACCCCCTCCCCCTTCGCCGGGGTCGAGGGCGCCGGGGCGAACGGCTGGGCCCATGAGCTGGCCGTCACCGGCACGCCGACCGACGGCAACGACACGCTGACCAGCGATGACGCGGCGGACAACATCAACGGCGGAGCGGGCAACGACATTCTGATCGGCAACGGCGGCAACGACACGCTGATCGGCGGGGGCGGCCACGACACCATGGACGGTGGTGCCGGGGCTGACGTGTTCGACGGCGGCGACGGCTTCGACGTCGTCACCTACGAGAACGCGACCTTCGGCATGGTCATCGACATCGGCAACCCGGCGAACAGCACGGGCGACGCCGCGGGCGACACCTTCACGGGCATCGAGCGCTGGATCGGCTCCAACTACAACGACACCATGGTGGCCGGCAGCGACCCCGTGTGGTTCTGGGGTCACGCGGGCGATGACGTGGAGATCGGCGGCGCCGGCAACGACACCATGGAGAGCGGCGACGGCAACGACACCGTCTATGGCGGCGCCGGCGACGACCAGATCTACAGCCGTGCCGACAACGACGTGCTCTATGGCGAGGACGGCAACGACCTGATCTACGGCGGCTGGGGCAACGATATGCTCGATGGCGGCGCCGGCAACGACACCCTGTTTGGTGAAGGGGATGCCGACACCATGTACGGGGGCGCCGGCGACGACAGCATGGACGGCGGCCAGGGCAACGATCTGATGTATGGCGGCGATGGCAACGACACGCTGATCGGCGGCATCGGCCATGACACCATGGAAGGCGGCGCCGGAGCCGACGTGTTCGACGGCGGCGACGGCTTCGACGAGGTGACCTACGCGAACGCCACCGCGGGCGTCGTGCTGGATCTGCGCAACCCGGCGAACAGCACGGGCGATGCCGCGGGCGACACCTTCACCAACATCGAGCGCTGGATCGGCAGCGAGTTCGACGACCGGCTGGTCGGCAACGACGACGGCGTCTGGTTCTGGGGCCATGGCGGCAACGATGTCGAGATCGGCGGCGCCGGCAACGACACGATGGAAAGCGGCATCGGCAACGACACGATCTACGGCGGCGGCGGCGACGACCGGGCCTTCGGGCGGGCCGACGACGACATGCTGTATGGCGAGGCCGGCAACGACCTGCTGGCCGGCGGCGGCGGCAACGACCTGCTCGATGGCGGCACCGGCAACGACACGCTGATCGGCGACTGGGGCGTCGACACGATGATCGGCGGTGACGGCGACGACGTCTTCTACAGCGGCGCGCACGATCCCCTGCCGGAAGCCGACATCATCCAGGGTGGGGCCGGCAACGACACCTTCATCATCGCCGCGCAGAGCGACGCCGGCACGGTCTCCTACGATGGCGGCGAGGGCACCGACACGCTGCGCATCAGCTCCGACAACGTGGCCGATCCGGAGAACAAGATCACCACGGCGACGCCGCAGATCGACATCTCCGGCATGACTCTGACCAGCGTGGAGAGGTTGGAACTGGTCGGCAGCGTCCGCCATGCGGTGACGATGAGCGTCGCCCAGGCCAACGGCTTCGCCAGCATCACCGGCGCCACCGGCGGCGATGTCTTCACCATCGCCGGAACGGCCATGGCGGGCGCGGTCACCGCCGGCAACGGCAGCCAGCTCACCGCCGGGCAGGTCCAGGCCGAGACGGTGAACGGCGTTACCCTGCTGCACATCGGTACCGATGCCACCGCGGGCGCCGACGTGACGCTGCGCTTCGCCGGTGGCTTTACGGCGGACCAGTTCCAGGTCAACGGCAGCGGGATCACCCTGAGCGGAACCCCCTCGACCCCGCCGACGACCGAGCCGCCCACCACTGAACCGCCGACCACGACGCCTCCCACCACGGAACCGCCGACCACCACCCCGCCGGTGGACGACCGTCCTTCGACCGCCATGCAGCGCATCGTGGACGGCGTGACCGAGGACGTGAAGGCCTACGCCTACGAGGGGCCGGTCTCCACCCTGCAGTGGACCTTCCTGGGCGACTCCCGTGGCGAAGTGCTAGGCGGGTCGGACGGCAACGACTTCCTGAACCTGCTGGGCGGCGACGACGCGGCGGCGGGCGGGGCCGGGGACGACGTGCTGGACGGCGGCTCGGGCTCCAACTGGCTGATCGGCGGTTCGGGCAAGGACACCTTCTTCGTCGACGGCCGCGGCACCGAGATCACCTGGTCCACCGTCACCGACCTGGAGCAGGGCGAGTGGTCCACCCTCTGGGGCTACAAGGAAGGCGTCTCCACCCTGCGCTGGGAGGAGATGGACGGTGCCGAAGGCTACAAGGGCGCGACGGTCCACTGTGACATCGATGGCAATGGCACCATCGACGCCAGCATGACCTTCGCCGGCAAGGCCGTGGGCGCCATGACCACCACCACCGGCACCATGGGTGACCAGAACTACATCGCTTTCATCAGCCTGTGATCCGGCGCGGTTCGTGATCTGAGGCACCGAGCGGAAAAAACGGCCTGGGGAGTGTTCCCCAGGCCGTTTCTCGTTCGCCGCCGCCATTTGAGGCAGCCCATCGGCAGGAGGGCTACCCCTTCTAAAGATTGTGATGACATCGCCTGTTTTCCCTGCATTCGCTCTTGATGTATAGTTTTCGTTCCTTTTCCTCATAGGACAATGACAGTTCATAGGATCATTGAGTTTCCCGTTATCAATCAAGATAACCCAACAACTATGTTCCGTTGATGAGTACGTGTTATTTCTTCTTGGGCAATTGCGAAAAGGCTCTCCGAAAGCGCATGTGATTGTGTGTCGCGCTTCCCCGTATCCGCGAACCTCCCGTAAACGCGAACGATGCGACCGGGCGCCCCAGCGATCACCACAGAATGCACGGAGAGTTTCCCTTGAACGAAGTCATCATCGCGGACGCTGGACTTGAGGATCTCGACGGGCTGCTCAGCCACCGCCATCCCGACGTCCAGGTCATGCTCGTCTCCGCCGTCGACGATGCCCATGCCGTTCTGGCCGCCGCGCTCGCCGCGCGCCCGTCCGTCCTGCATCTGGTCGCCCATGGCGAGCCGGGACGGATCCTGCTGGGCGCCCAGCCGCTGGACGCGCGGTCGCTGCTCGACCGCTCCTGGCCGGATGCGCGCGGCACCGAGATCCATATCCACGCCTGCCATGCCGGTGCGGGTGCCGAGGGCCGTCTCCTCCTCGACCGGTTGGCCGCCACCACGGGCGCCGCGGTCGCGGCCTCCTCGGGTCTGGTCGGTCCGGCGGCTCAGGGCGCTTCCTGGACGCTTGATCTGAGCACCGCGCCGGTCGGCGCCCCCTCCCCCTTCGCGGCGGTTGAGGGCTGGACCCATGTCCTGGCCGTGACCGGCACCACGACGGCGGGTCCCGACCTGCTGACCAGCGATGACGAGCCGGATGTGATCGAAGGCGGGGCTGGCAACGACACGCTGATTGGCGGCGGCGGCAACGACACGCTGATTGGCGGTGCGGGTGCCGACCTGCTGGACGGCGGGGCCGGCTTCGACGAGGCGTCCTACGAGACCGCGACCTCCGGCCTCGTGCTGGACTTGCTGAACCCGAGCAACAGCACGGGTGACGCCGCGGGCGACACCTTCATCGACATTGAGCGCTGGGTCGGCTCCAACTTCGACGACACCATGGTGGCCGGGAACGACCCCGTGTGGTTCTGGGCCCATGACGGCGCCGATCTGGTGACCGGCGGGGCCGGCAACGACACGCTGGAGAGCGGCAACGGCAACGACACCGTCCATGGCGGGGCCGGCAACGACCAGATCTTCGGGCGCGCCGACGACGACATGCTCTATGGCGACGACGGCGACGACCTGCTGGTCGGCGGCGGCGGCAAGGACAGCCTGATGGGTGGGGCCGGCAACGACACGTTGGTCGGCGACTGGGACGCCGACACGATGATCGGCGGCGACGGTGATGACGTCTTCTACAGCGGCGAGCACGGCGACCTGAACGAGGCCGACGTCATCGAGGGCGGCGCCGGCAACGACACCTTCATCATCGCCGCGCAGGGCGACGCCGGCACGGTCTCCTACGACGGCGGCACCGGCACCGACACGTTGCGCGTCAGCTCCGACAACGTGACCGATCCGGAAGGCAAGATCACCACGGCGACGCCGCAGATCGACATCTCCGGCATGACCCTGACCAGCGTGGAAAACCTCGATCTGGTCGGCAGCGTCCGCCACACGGTGACGATGACCACCGCCCAGGCCAGCAACTTTACCAGCGGGGTGACCGGGGCCGTGGTGGGCGACGCCTTCACCATCACCGGCACGGCCATGACCGGGACGGCCACCGCCGGCAACGGCAGCCAGCTCGGCGCCGGGCAGGTGCAGGCGGAGACGGTGGATGGCGTCACCTTCCTGCGCATCGGCACCGACGCCACGGCGGGCGCCGACGTGACCCTGCGCTTCGTCGGCAGCTTCACCGCCGGGCAGTTCCAGCTCAACGGCGACACCGTCACGCTGATCGACGCGCCGCCCACCACCGAACCGCCGACCACCATCCCGCCGACGACCGAGCCTCCCACCACGGAACCGCCGACCACGACGCCCCCCACGACGGAGCCGCCGACCACCACCCCGCCGGTGGACGACCGCCCTTCCGCCGCCATGCAGCGCATCGTGGACGGCGTGACCGAGGACGTGAAGGCCTACGCCTACGAGGGGCCGGTCTCCACCCTGCAGTGGACCTTCCTGGGCGACTCCCGCAGCGAGGTGCTGGGCGGGTCGGACGGCAACGACTTCATCAACCTGCTGGGCGGCGACGACGCGGCCTGGGGCGGGGCCGGTGACGACGTGCTGGACGGCGGCTCGGGCTCCAACTGGCTGATCGGCGGTTCGGGCAAGGACACCTTCTTCGTCGACGGCCGCGGCACCGAGACCACCTGGTCCACCGTCACCGACCTGGAGCAGGGCGAGTGGGCCACGATGTGGGGCTACCAGGAGGGCGTCTCCAAGCTCTCCTGGGAAGAGATGGGCGGGGCCGAAGGCTACAAGGGCGCGACGGTCCATTGCGACATCGACGGCAACGGCACCATCGACGCCAGCATGACCTTCACCGGCAAGGCTGTGGGTGCCCTGACCACCACCACCGGCACCATGGGCGACCAGAACTACATCGCCTTCATCAACCTGTAAGCTGAGGTCGTGCGAAACGCGCCGGTCCGGGGGATGCCCTCCCCTGGGCCGGCTTTTTCCTGTTGATGCCGGCTGTTGATGCAACGGGGGTGACCGTCAACCTTGACCGATTCGGGCGTCCATCGTATCGGTTGAACACGGCAAGCGCATTCGCTGTGGAGGTTGACGTTGCGTGGCGAAGACATGAGGCTCCTGCGCGAGGAGCGCAAACTTTCACAGCCGGATTTCGCGGCCTGGCTGAACGAGCGGCTGGAGCGGCGCTACGACCGGTCCAAGATCTCCCGCTGGGAAAGCAACAGCGAGAAGATCCCCGACGCGGTGGTCCGCTTCCTCCTGAAGGAGACGGCGGTGGTGGACGGCAAGCATGGCCCGGCGCTGGTCATCTGCCTCGCCAACCAGAAGGGCGGGGTCGGAAAGACCACCTGCACGGTGAACACCGCCAGCATCCTGGCCCGCGAGGGCTACCGCGTGCTCATCATTGACGCCGACCCGCAGGCCAACGCCACGGCGCATCTCGGCATCGACCTGATCGAGTACGAGGAGGGCCGGCGCAAGTCGCTTGCCCACGTGCTGCGTGAGGAGGTCGCCGTCGAGGACATCGTCGTCCCGGTCGGCGACATCGGGCTGGAGATTGCCCCGTCGAGCATCGAACTGGCGTCGGTCGAGGTGGAGCTGACCGCCGACCCCAGCGGCCCCATGGCCCTGCGGGAACGGCTTCAGGACGCGCGGTCGGCCTATGACTTCATCTTCATCGACTGCCCGCCGAACCTGGGCCAATGCACCGCCAACGGGCTGGTGGCGTCGGACCTCATCGTCATCCCCTGCCAGACCGAGTATCTGTCCTCCATCGGCGTGAATCATCTGCTGAAGACGATCAACAAGCTGAAGCGGCGCTGCCACCCCAGCCTCGCCGTCCTGGGCATCCTGCCGACCATGCACAACGCCCGGCTGAACCAGCATCAGGTGACCCTGGAACAACTCCACAGCGCGCTGGGCGGCACGCTGCGCATCTTCCCGCCGGTGCCGCGGGCGACGATCTACGGCGACGCCGCCCTTGCCGGACGCGCCGCCCTGGAGGCGGTGCCGGACGCACCGGGCGCCTCGTCCTACCGGGCGCTCGCCGACGCCATCGTCGTGGAGCGGCGCAAGCGCGTGGAGGTGGCCAATGTCGCGTAAACTCGGAACCGGGAACCTTGCCCGGCTGAACGCTATGAGCCGCGGCGCGCTCGCCGTCTTCGCGGAGCCGGAACAGGGTGTGCGTCTCGTCTATCCCGACGTGGACTGGATCGAGGCCAACCCCGACCAGCCGCGCCGCCGCTTCGACGAGGCGGAACTGGCCGCCCTGACGGACTCCATCCGCAAATACGGCCTGCAGCAGCCGATCGGCGTGCGGGAGCTGGGGCCGAGCCGCTTCCAGCTCGTCTTCGGGGAGCGGCGCCTGCGCGCGGTCCGCGCGCTCGGCCAGCAGACGGTGCCCTGCATCCTCGTGCCGGAGGGCATCGACACCGCCGAGGTGGCGGTGGTGGAGAACGTCCTGCGCGCCGATCTGACGCCCTTCGAAGAGGCCGACGCCTTCGTGGCGCTCGTGGAGAAGCATGGCTATTCCCACGCCGATCTCGGCCAGATCATGGGGCGCGACAAGGCGGAGATCACCCGGACCCTTGGGCTGACCCGGGTCGCCCCGGCGGTAAGGGAACGCTGTGAAAGTGCGGAGAGGAAGGTCGCCCGTTACAGGCTCTACCAGATCGCCGCGCTCGACGACGCGGAGGAGCAGATGCGCCTGCTCGACCGCTTGGCTGACGACCAGCCCCAGCCTGAACCCCGCGCCCCCGTCGCCGCGACGCCGGGGGCGCGGGACGAGCCGGAGGCGGTCCTGAGCGCCTTCAGCCTGCGCGTCTCCCGCAACATCCTACGCACGCGCGAGGCCCTGTACGCTTTCCAGGAGAAGCCGAAGCGGCTGGGGGATGTGGACCGCGAGGTCCTGCGCGACCTGCGCCGTTCCATCGACGCCATTCTGGACGGTGAGGAAAACTGACCGGAGCCGGTGAGAATTCTCACCGATCCTTTTCCTCACGCGAAGCGGTGAGAATTCTCACCGGCATTGTCGGAACCCAGGCAAAGAAAAAGGCCCTTCCCCGCATCCGCAGGGAAGGGCCTTTTTGATTTCGGCCGATCAGTGGGCGCTGCCGCCGCCCTCGAAGGACGGGGCCTGGAGGCCGGAGGCTTCCAACTGCGCCACGACCATGCCCTTCAGCCGCTCCAGCCCTTCGGGCGTGCCGGACTCCGCGCGGGCCACCAGCACGTCCTGGGTGTTGGAGGCGCGCAGCAACCACCAGCCGTCCGCCGTCTTGACGCGCACGCCATCGATGTCGTTGACGTCTGCACCCTCGGCCTTCAGGCGGGCCTTGACCTCCTGGACGACCTGGAACTTGCGCTCCTCGCTCACCTGGAAGCGGGTTTCCGGGGTGTTCACCACGTCCGGCAGGCGGTCGCGCAGTTCCGACAGCGGCTGGTTCAGCTTGCTGACCAGACCGATCAGACGCACCGCGCAGTAGAGCGCGTCGTCGAAGCCATACCATTTGTCGGCGAAGAAGATGTGGCCCGACATCTCGCCGGCCAGCGGCGAGCCGGTTTCGGCCATCTTCGCCTTCAGCAGCGAATGGCCGGTCTTCCACATCAGCGGGTTGCCGCCGAGCCGGGCAATCTCGTCGAACAGCGTCTGGCTGGCCTTCACGTCGGCGATGATCGTCGCGCCGGGGTGGCTCTTCAGCACGTCGGCGGCGTAGATCGCCACGAGCTGGTCGCCCCACACCACGCGGCCCAGATGGTCGATGGCGCCGATGCGGTCGCCGTCGCCGTCGAAGCCGATGCCGATGTCGCAGCCATGCTCCGCCACCGCCGCCTTCAGGTCGACGAGGTTCTTCTCGACCGTCGGGTCCGGATGGTGGTTGGGGAAGTTGCCGTCGATCTCGTCGAACAGCAGGACGTGCTTGCCCGGCAGCTTCGCGGTCAGGCGGCGCAGGATCTCTCCAGAGGCGCCGTTGCCGGCGTCCCAGGCGATGGTCAGGTCGCGGGTGCCGTCATAGTCGCGCAGCAGGCGCTCCACATAGGCGTCCTTGATATCGAGCTGTTCCGACGACCCTTCGCCGGAGACGTAGTCAGCCTTCGACGCGATGGTGCCGATGTCGAGGATCTGCTGGCCATAGACCGGACCCTTGCCCAGCATCATCTTGATGCCGTTGTAGTCCGGCGGGTTGTGCGAACCGGTGATCATGATGCCGGCCGCCGCCTCGCGGTCGCGGGTGGCGAAATACAGCATTGGGGTGGGGCCGAGCCCGATGCGCAGCACATGCAGGCCGCAGGCGACCAGGCCCTCCACCATGGCGGCTTCCAGCTCCGGCGAGGAGAGCCGGCCATCGTAGCCGACGCAGACGGTCTTCCCACCGCCGCGGGCGACCACGGTGCCGAAGGCCCGTCCGACCGCGCGGGCGTCCGCCGCGGTCAGGGTGCTGCCGACAATGCCGCGGATGTCGTATTCGCGCAGCACGGTCGGGTGAAAAATATGGGCTTCGCTCATGGTCTCGACAGTTCTCCTTGGACCGGATCGCTTCAGACGTTCTGGGACAGTGCGGTGGGCCGTCCGATGGAGGAGTAGGCGAAGCCGGCAGCCGCCATGTCCCCCGGATTGTAGACGTTGCGCAGATCGACCATGACTGGCCGTTTCAGCAGGGCCTTGACCCGCTTCAGATCCAGCGCGCGGAACTCGTTCCATTCCGTCAGGATGGCGACGCAGTCGGCTCCGTCCAGGGCGCCGTAGGCGTCCTTCGCCCAGACCACGCCGGGCAGCAGCTTCTCGGCCTCGTGCATGCCGGCGGGATCATAGGCGCGCACGGTGGCACCGGCGGCCTGCAGTGCCGGGACGATGTCCAGTGACGGGGCATCACGCATGTCGTCGGTGTTGGGCTTGAAGGTAACGCCCAGAACGCCGATCGTCTTGCCGGCCACCGACCCGCCGCAGGCGGCGATGATACGCTCGGCCATCTGCTTCTTGCGCTTGTCGTTGATGTCGACCACCGTCTCGATGATGCGCAGCGGGCTGCCCACCTGCTGGGCGGTGCGCACCAGGGCCAGCGTGTCCTTGGGGAAGCAGGAGCCGCCATAACCCGGACCGGGGTGTAGGAACTTCTTGCCGATGCGCCCGTCCAGCCCGATGCCGCGGGCCACGTCATGGACGTTGGCGCCCACCTTCTCGCACAGGTCGGCGATTTCGTTGATGAAGGTGATTTTGGCGGCCAGGAAGGTGTTGGCGGCGTATTTGGTCAGCTCCGCCGTCTCCAGCGAGGTCAGGACAATGGGCGTCTCGATCAGATAGAGCGGGCGGTAGAGGCGGCGCATTACCTCGGCGGCGCGCTCCGAGCTGGTGCCGATGACCACGCGGTCGGGGCGCATGAAGTCGCCGATGGCCGAGCCTTCGCGCAGGAACTCCGGATTGCTCGCCACGTCGAAGTCGGCGCCAGGGTTGGTGCGGCGGATGATCGCCTGGACCTCGCGGCCCGTCCCGACCGGGACGGTCGACTTGTTCACCACCACGGTGTAGTGGTCGAGGTTGGCGGCGATCTCCTCGGCGGCGGCGTAGACGTAGGAGAGATCGGCATGGCCATCGCCGCGCCGGGTCGGGGTGCCCACCGCGATGAACACGGCGTCCACGCCGGCCATGGCTTCCTTCAGATCGAGCGTGAAGGAAAGACGTCCGGCGGCGACGTTGCGCGCGACCAGTTCATCCAGGCCGGGTTCATAGATCGGGATCTCACCACGCTTCAGGCGCTCGATCTTGCCGGCGTCCTTGTCGACGCAGGTGACGTGGACGCCGAATTCCGAAAAGCAGGCGCCGGACACCAGCCCGACATAGCCCGTACCGATCATCGCGATGCGCATGAGGAACCCTTGTTTTCAACACCCTTAAGGCCGTCCGTTCCCGGTCCAGCTTTCGGCATGGAGCAGAACGGTGACCGCCTTCAATGGTTGCCTTGTTCTATCAGGATAGCCGTGATGCGGACACCACCTGCGGCAGCCTGCCGCGTGGAGGGCGCGCCTTCTGAAAGTCGATGCGGGGCGTCGATGGCGGCCGCGCCGGGGTTGCCGTGCCGGCGCGGCCGGCCGCCGCGGAACCGGCTGGAAATCCCAGACGCCCCGGATCGTCTGAAATCAGATCGCCTGGAGATAAGCGGGGTCCAGGGCACCGTGACGGAACGGTATCCAATCCTTGTGGTCGGCCCGGTACTGCAAGCCGTAGGGGTTCTTGAAGAAGATCTTCTGCAGCGGCTGGCCGCCCTCGGCGCGGGTGCGCTCCAGGTCGATCAGGGGCGAGGCGGCGAAGACTTTCTCCCACAGCTCGGCGTTGTCCACGTCGCGGCCCGCGTTCTTCACATAGTCGCGCGCGGTGTCGCTCAGTTGCCAGGCCTCTTCGACCATCGCGTAATAGTCCACAGTACCCTCGGCCATGACCCTGCTCCGAAGCATTCCAGATGTCGCTTGGCATAGCGCATTTTTGGAAGAGAGAAAACTGTCCAGCAGTGACGCCGGGTTGTCACGCCGGTGAGGGCCGTCCTAGCGCTCCGGCCAGGGCTGTGACGATCCGGTCCACATCGGCGTCCGCCATGGCTGGAAACAGGGGCAGCGACAGCGTCCGGGTGTAATGGGCGTCGGCGCCGGGCAGGGCGAGGTCGCCGTAGCGTTCGCGCCAGTAGGGCTGTCGGTGGACCGGGATATAATGAACCTGGGTGCCGATGCCCAGGCCCCGCAGATCGGCCATGACCTGTGCCCGTGCCCGTCCGGCGGCGGCGAAGTCGACGCGGACGGCGCAGAGGTGCCAGGCCGGGCGGCACCAGGGCGCGCGGGCGGCGGGCAGGACCAGCGGGGCCAGCGGGGCCAGTCGCTCCGTGTAGAGGTCCATCAGATGGCGCCGCCGCTCCACGAAGGCGTCCAGCCGCCCGAGCTGGCTCAGGGCGAGCGCCGAGTGAATGTCGGTCAGGCGGTAATTGAAGCCCGGTTCCGCCATCTCGTAATACCAGGGATTGGCGGTCCCGTCGGCGGTGAAGGCGGCCCCGCGGTCTTCGAATCCCGCCGGGTCCCGCTCCATCCCGTGATTGCGAAAGCGGCGCAGGCGGGCGGCGAGGGCCGGATCATTGGTGGTCACCGCCCCGCCTTCGCCCGCCGCGATGGTCTTCACGGGGTGGAAGGAGAAGGCGGTGAGGGTGCCGAAGCCGTTGGAGCCGACCGGCAGGGTCCGTCCGTCCGGCGTCACGTCCACGCTGCCGATGGCGTGGCAGGCATCCTCGATCACCGCCAGCCCATGGCGAGCGGCGAGCGCGGCGAGCCCGGTCATGTCCGCGGTCTGCCCGGCGAAATGCACAGGCGCCAGGGCGCGCACCCGCCAGCCGGCGCGGGTGGCCCGCTCCATCGCCTCCTCCGCCTGCTCCGGCCCCATCAGGCCGCTGTCGGGGTCGACGTCGGCGAAGGCGACTTCTGCTCCCACGTAGCGGGCGGCGTTGGCGGTGGCGAGGAAGGTGATGGTGGGCACCACCACCGCGTCGCCGGGGGCGAGCCCCAGCGCGAGGGTGGCCAGATGCAGGGCGGCGGTCCCGTTGGCGCAGGACACCGCATGGGCCGCGCCGGTGCGCTCGCACAGCGCGCGCTCGAACGCCTCCACCGTCGGCCCCTGGGTCAGCCAGTCGCCGCGCAGGACCGCGGTCACCGCGTCGATGTCGGCCTGATCGACGTCCTGGCGCCCATAGGGCAGAAAAGGCAGCGGCGGCCGGGACACCGATTCGCCCATCACGGCGCTTCCGCGAGAAGCCGCATCAGCCGCGTGCCATCCAGCCAGTCGCCGTTGGTGTCGCTGGCGTAGCGGAAGCCGTCGGGGACCGGCTTGGCGCCCAGCCGCTGATAGGGCTCGTGCGTCCAGAAGGCGAAGGCCGGCTCGATGACGAAGCGGTCCGGCAGTTCGAAGGTCTGGCGGGAATCGTCCTCGGTGATCATCACCTCGTGCAGTTTCTCGCCGGGGCGGATGCCGACCAGCTTGTGCGGCAGATCCGGGGCCATCGCGCGGGCCAGATCGGCGATGCGCATGCTGGGGATCTTGGGCACGAAGATCTCCCCGCCCTGCATCATCGCGATGCAGGAGACGACGAAGTCCACTCCGTGCTGCAGCGTGATCCAGAAGCGGGTCATCCGGTCGTCGGTGACCGGCAGGGACTTCGCCCCTTCCGCGATCATCCGGCGGAACAGCGGGATCACCGACCCGCGGGATCCCACCACATTGCCGTAGCGCACCACCGAGAAGCGCGTGCCGAGCGAGCCGGACAGGTTGTTGGCGGCGATGAAGATCTTGTCCGAGGCCAGCTTGCTGGCGCCGTAGAGGTTGACCGGGTTGGCCGCCTTGTCGGTGGACAGCGCGATCACCCGCTTCACGCCGGTGTTCAGCGCGGCCCGCACCACGTTTTCCGCCCCATAGACGTTGGTATGAATGCACTCCATGGGGTTGTATTCGGCGGCAGGCACATGCTTCAGCGCGGCGGCGTGCACGCACACGTCCACCTCGCGCATCGCCAGTTCCAGCCGCTCGCGGTCACGCACGTCGCCGATGAAGAAGCGCAGCGTGGACGCCCATTCGGGGCTGAGCTGCTGCTGCATCTCGTACTGTTTGAACTCGTCGCGGGAGAAAACGATGACCCGGCGCGGGCTGGCGTGGCGCAGCACCGTCTCCACGAAACGCTTTCCGAAGGACCCGCTTCCTCCGGTCACCAGGATCGATTGGCCGTTCAGCATGCCGAAGCCGGGGAGCAGCGCCTCGGCGGGCGATTCGTTCGGACGGTCAAGCTGCTGCATGGTCAGGGGCGTTCGCGCTTCGTGGTTCATTCAGGCCGGTTCGATCGACCTTAGCCCGAGACCCCTAGCAGCGGGTTAACATTCCAGCAAGGAATCCGCGGCTTCCGCGCGCAGGGACGGCGCTGCGGCGCGCTTTTCATCCGACTGGCGATGATATGGGAAAGGCTTCGTGATACTGGAGCGGGCGAAGGGATTCGAACCCTCGACCCCAACCTTGGCAAGGTTGTGCTCTACCCCTGAGCTACGCCCGCGCCGCTCCAACGAAGGAGGCAGGGAGATACCGCACGCACCCGGCGGAACGCAAGCCCCCTGTTTGGCTTGCGCTGAGATTTTTCTCTTCGGACGTCTCCATCCGCCCTCTTGGCGCATCGGAAGGAGACGTTAGGCTTAAAGTTATAACCCGCTCAATGCTGTTGACTTCCCTGCGTCGACTGTGGAAATTTCCTCTCATAAAACAAAGGCCTTGAGGTCTGGGGAGGAAACCAAAAACATCATGATGCTCTAAGAGCATTCGTCTGCCGCGCCGACCTCGTGTCCGGACGCGGCTTTTTTTTGCCTATCGCCGTTCCTTTGCCGAGAACCGGTAATACCACTCTAGGCAATGGTAGGCGGGACTTGGCCCCGCCTGCCCGCGGCGCTCCGCGTCACAGCCTGATGCCGCCGGCTTCCAAATAGGATTCCAGCGTCAGCGCCTCGACCGTCGTCCGTCCGGCACGGAGCTGTTCGCGCAGGCCCTCCTCCATCCGCTCGCGCTCTGCCGCCTTGGCGAGCGTGGCGGCGGCTTCGGCCTGGGGAACCACGACCACCCCGTCGTCGTCGCCGACCACGATGTCGCCCGGCGCGACCATCACGCCGCCACAGACGATGGGGGTGTTCACGTCGCCTGTGGGCTGGGTCTTCGTGGTGCCCTTCATGCTGGTCCCCCGGCAGAAGACGGGAAAGCCCATGTTGCGGATGGCCGCGGCGTCGCGCACGCAGCCGTCGATAACCAGCCCGGCCAAGCCCCGTTGGATCGCCGCCTCGGTCAGCACGTCGCCCCAGGGGCCAGCCTCGGTCATGCCCTTGAAATCCACCACCAGCACGTCGCCCGGACGGGTCAGCGCCATGGCGGCGTGGATCATCAGATTGTCGGTGGGGCCGCCGGATACGGTCACCGCGGTGCCGAACAGCGTCATGCCTTGATAGAGAGGCTTGATCGGAAAGGACATCGCGCCCTTCTTGCCCATCGCTTCGTGCAGCGTGGCGGGGGACTGGCCTCGGAACGCGGCGACCAGATCGGGGGCGGGACGGGGAAACTCTTTGACGACGCTCATCGCACAGGCACCTTTCACGGCGTGAAGGCCGCCCGCTTCCGGAAGAGAGGGCGGGCGGGGATAAGGAAGCATTGGGACTCATTCGTCCTTGAAGGCCTCGTCGCGGCGGCGGCGCACCGCCGGCATCACCATCAGGAGGAGCAGAAGGGCGGCGGCGACCAGCAGACTGCCGCTGATCGGGCGGGTGGCGAAGACGGTGGGGTCGCCACCCGACAGCAGCAGGGCGCGCGCCAGATTCTCCTCCAGCAGGGGACCCAGCACGAAGCCCAGCATCAGCGGCGCCGGCTCGCAGTCCAGCTTGCGCAGGACGTAGCCCAGGACGCCGAACAGGGCCATCAGCAGAACGTTGAAAGCGCTGTTGTTCAGCGTGTAGGTGCCGATGCAGCAGAAGACCAGGATGGCCGGGAACAGATAGCCGTAGGGCACCCGCAGCAGCCGCACCCATAGCCCGATCATCGGCAGGTTCAGGATCACCAGGATCACGTTGCCGATCAGCATGCTGGCGATCATGCCCCAGAACAGCTCCGGCTGCTTGGCCATGATCTGCGGCCCCGGCGTAATGCCGTGGATGGTCATGGCGCCGATCATCAGGGCCATGATGGCGTTGGGCGGGATGCCCAGGCTGAGCATCGGGATGAAGCAGGCTTGCGAGGCGGCGTTGTTGGCGGCCTCCGGTGCGGCCACTCCCTCGATGGCGCCCTGGCCGAAGCGCTCCGGCCGGCGGGACACCTTCTTTTCCAGCGAATAGGCGGCGAAGGAGCCCAGCGTGGCGCCGCCGCCGGGCAGGATGCCCAGCAGCGCCCCCATCACCGTGCCGCGCACCGTCGCCGGCCAGGCTTGGCGGATATCCTCGCGCTTCGGCCACAGGCTGGCGATGGGGGCGGTGGTCCGCCCGACGCCGCCGGTCTGCTCCAGGCTGGCGATGATCTCGGCCAGCCCGAACAGGCCCATGGCGAGCGGAACGAAGTCGATGCCGTCGTAAAGCTGCGGCAGGCCGAAGGTGAAACGCGTGTCACCGGAATTCACGTCGGTGCCGACCATGCTCAGCAGCAGGCCCAACAGGATCATCGCGATGGCCTTCACCACCGATCCGTGGGCCAGCGTCACCGCCCCGATCAGGCCCAGCAGCATCAGCGACACATACTCCGCCGGCCCGAAGGCGAGCGCCACCCCGGCCAGCGGCGGGCCTGCCACGGCGATCAGGAAGGTCGTGACGATGCCGGCGAACAGCGAGGCGAGCGCCGCCGTGGCGAGCGCTACTCCGGCCCGGCCCTGCCGCGCCATGGCGTGGCCGTCCAGGCAGGTGACGACGGAGGAGGATTCGCCGGGCAGATTCACCAGGATCGCCGTCGCCGACCCGCCATACTGCGAGCCGTAGAAGATGCCCGCCAGCATGATGAGCGCGCCGACCGGCGGCAGGTGGAAGGTCAGGGGCAGGAGCATCGCCACCGTCGCGGTGGGACCCAGACCGGGCAGGACACCGATCAGCGTGCCGATCAACGCCCCGCCGAAGCAGAGCAGCAGATTGTCCGGGGACAGCGAGACCGACAGGCCGAGCAGCAGGTTGCCGAGCAACTCCGTCATGGCCACACCCGCAGGGGCAGCCCCAGCCCCCAGACGAACAGCGCGACGCAGCCCGCCGCCAGGGTGCCGCCCAGAAAGGCCAGAGGAACCGGGCGCAACGGTTGGCCGGCCAGATTGCCCAGCCCCACCAGAATCAGCACCGCGGGCACCAGCCCCAGGAGTTCCACCGTTCCGGCGAAGGCCAGCACCGCCGCCGTCACGCCAAGAAGAGGGCGCCAGCCACAGGCCGGCAGGCCGGCGCCATGGGCCAGCAGGCTTCGCCCGGTCACCACGGCGCCGGCCAGCACCATCAGCAACCCGATCATCCGCGGGAAGAAACCGGATTGCACGTAGGCGAGCGTCCCGGTGGGCCAATCGCGCCCCAGCCACAGGGCGGCCAGACCGAAAGCCGCGATCAGCAGGCCGGCGGCCAGATCCTGCGGCGCCCGGACCGGAATCCCCAAAGGCACCTCCCTGCCATCCGCGATGGTTGGGAGCGTGTTTTCGAGCGCGTCTCGCGCGGTGCCGCGGGCGGCTGTGGACAGGCCGCGGGGTGGGGCGGTCGTGGAAGAAGAGGGGCGGAGGTCTGAGAAGGGCAGGCTCGGCATGGGGCTTCCACGGCTTTCAATGGGCGGCTTTCGGAGGGGGTGAGTGCGGCTGCGGTCGCCGACCCATCGCCTTTCACAAGCATAAGGATAAAATTCAACAGACAATCTTTATCCCTCGTTGTTTGTGCATCCTAATCAGATTACCAAAAAGGGCAAGAGCATCGAATCACCGCGTGTTTGTGCTGCTCATGAGCCGGAGTGCGATGATGAAGGCTTGCCTTGCCGACTGATGAATCACTGAAAGGTTGATGAGTGTTTTCGAATGCACGCAGCGCTGCGAAATCTGAAAGCCGCCCTTTCATGTTTCTTGCCCCGGCGGCGCATGCCCGTTACCCAGGGCGCGCCGTAAACAAGGACAGGACGAAGGAGATCAGGGGATGACGCGCCGCCTGCGCCCGTGGACCGTGCTTGAAAGCCGCGAACTGCTCGACGCCGATCCATTCTTGAAAGTCCATGTCGAGACGGTGGAGCTACCCGATGGGCGGGTCATCCGGGACTACTACCAGTTCGACATGCCGTCCTTTGCCTGTATCTTCGCCGAGATGGAGGATGGGCGCGCCATCGTTTATCGCCAGTATCGGCACGGGCCGCGGCGCGTGAATCTGACCTTTCCCGGCGGCCATCTGTCGCCGGACGAAGACCCGCTGGAAGCGGCCCGGCGGGAGCTTCTGGAGGAGACCGGTTTCGTCTCCGACCATTGGACGGCGCTTGGCGGCTATACGGTCAACGCCAACCAGGGCGGTGCGGTGTCCCATATGTTTCACGCCACCGGTTGCCGCCAGATGGCCGATCCGCTGTCCGACGATCTGGAGGAGACGGAAATCCTGTTCATGACGCGGGAGGAACTGCTGACCGCCGTCGGACAGGGCGAGATCGCCCTGCTCACCCAGATCGCCCTGGTCAGCATGGTGTGGCAGAACGACATCCGGACGGCGCTCAGCCACCGGCATCGGTAACGCGGCTTCGCTTGCCGCTGTGCAGCAAGCCGTCCTTTCCCCGATCAAGCGGAAGCTTGGCCTTATTGATCTTTATCAAAAAATGATTATGTCTTCGGAATACATGGCCTGTTTACGCGCTGTTAATCAAATCGGCTCTTAAATGGCCTCACCAAGTTCTCTTGGTTTCCTCCCTCCCAGAACTAGGCTGCGCCTCACCGGCTGCAGCCTTTTCTTTTTCCGGATCCTGTCATCCAAAGGGATGGGGTGGGGGACGACAAAGGGTGGGGTATTTTTGCGAGGACCGCTCAGCCGGGGCTTGACCTTTGCTGCATTGCAGCATAAATTGAATCCCGGATGCCCTTTGGGCGTTTCCTCCCTAGACTTGAAGGCCGCGCCGTCCTGGCTGCGGCCTTTTTCTTGACTCCGGCCTGCGGGTGTGTCGCCCGGCGCCTGCGCGATCGTCTCTCGCGGCGCGGTAGCGCGCATGATATGCAAGCCGGACCATAGAAGCCCCGTTCGTTGAACCGAAGGCCCGCACCATGGCCGAGCGCCGTACACCCTCCCTGTCCACCCTCCGCAACCTCGGGCGGGGGCTGCTCGTCCTGCTCCTGCTTGGCGGAGCCGGGGCCTGGTGGGCATGGCATGGCGCCTTCGGGATGGACGCGCTCCAGGACATCCTGCGCCATCACCCCGCGGCGCCGGTCCTGTTCCTGCTCCTGCACATCCTGGCCAGCCTGCTGTTCTTCCCGCGCTCCGTCATGGCGATGGTCGCCGGGCTGGTCTTCGGCGTCTGGTGGGGCGGGGTGCTGGCGGCGGCGGGCAGCGTGATCGGCGCCTCCACCGGCTTCCTGCTGACCCGCTACGTCTGCGACGGGCTGGTTCCGGCCCTGGACAGGGTGCGCTGGGGCGACGTCCTGCGCCGGTTGGAGACCGGCGGCTGGCGCGCCGTCGCCATGCTGCGGCTGATTCCCGTGCTGCCGCACAGCGGTGTGAACTACGCGCTCGGCCTGACGCGGGTGCGGCTCGGCGCCTACGCCTTTGGGTCGCTGGTCGGGCAGTTGCCGATGACCGTGGCCTTCGTGCAGTTCGGCGCCGCGGGCGACCACGCCCTGGCCGGCAAGCCGGACTGGATCGCGCCGACCGTCATCGGGCTCAGCCTGCTGATCCTGTCGGTTCTGCTGCCGAAGGTCGGGCCGAAGCTGCGGGAGAAGTTCGGCGCCGGGCGCGCCTGACGGCGCCGCCTTGCATGGTCCTTGCGGAGACACCATGAACATCGTCTTCATTCACCAGAACATGCCCGGCCAGTACAAGCATCTGGCCGCCCGCCTGGCCGCCGACCCGGCGAACCGTGTCGTCTTCATCACCAAGCGCACCGACCGGGACATCCCGAACGTCCGCCGCCTCTCCTACCAGCCCAGCCGAAAAGTGCGGGAGAACGCGCATCCCTATCTGGTGTCCACGGAGAACGCGGTGCTGCACGGGCAGGCCGCGGCCCGGCTGCTGATGGGCCTGCGCGAGGAGGGCTTCCGCCCTGACGTCATCGTCGGCCATCCGGGTTGGGGCGAGACGCTGTTCGTCAAGGACGTGTTCCCCAACGCCCCCTACCTGAACTACTGCGAGTTCTTCTACCGCGCCCAGGGGCTGGACGTTGGCTTCGACCCGTCGGTCCCGGTCAATGTGGACACCGTGCTGCGGCTGCGCATGCGCAGCACGCCGCTGCTGCTGGCGCTGGAGGCCTGCGACCGCGGCATCGCCCCGACCGAGTGGCAGCGCGACTCCCACCCGGCGCCGTTCCACCCGAAGATCGAGGTCATCCACGACGGGGTGGACACCGCCCACCTTCTGCCCGACCCGGACATCCGGGTCACCCTGGCCGACGGCACGGTGCTGACGCGCCAGGACGAGGTGCTGACCTACGCCGTGCGCAACCTGGAGCCCTACCGCGGTTTCCCCAGCTTCATGCGCGCCCTGCCGCGCATCCTGGAGGCGCGTCCCAAGGCCCATGTGCTGATCGCTGGCGGCGACGAGGTCAGCTACGGCTCGGCGCCTCCCGGCGGGAAGAACTGGCGGGAAACCATGCTGGCCGAGGTGCCGCTGGACCCGGCGCGCGTCCATTTCCTGGGGCACCTTCCCTACGATCAGTATCTGTCGGTCCTGCGGCTGTCGCGGGCGCATGTCTACCTGACCTATCCCTTCGTCCTGTCCTGGTCGATGGTGGAATCCATGGCGCTCGGCTGCGTGGTAATCGGCTCCGACACCGCCCCGGTGCGGGAGGTCATCCAGCACGGCGAAAACGGGTTATTGGCTGATTTCTTCTCCCCCGACGACATCGCTGGCAAAGCCGTCGCGGTGCTGGAGGATCCCGGCGCCTTCGCCCCGCTGGGCCGCGCCGCGCGGGAGACGGCGGTGGAGCGGTTCGACCTGTCCCGCTGCCTGGAGCGCCAGATCGCGATGATCCGCGCGATGGCCTGAGGCCGAAAAGACCCCGCTCCATACGGCAATATTTTCCCGGCGGGTGGGCAGAAGCGGCCGCCCATGGGAGGTTTTTGCCGAGCGCGTGAGCCGGAAATGGCTTTTTTTGCGCCCGCGAAACGCGATGCCCGCACCGAGAGCGGCAGCGGGGCGGAACCCTCGGCATTGGTTTGATTTTGAGATAATTTCCAAACGAAGGCCTGGGAACGTCGGGTTCTGGGTGCGGGGCATGGCATGCCCCTTGCGATGGTGTGGGTACCAATCCGGCGAACCCGAACACGAGTGCCTGCCATGTCCATGACCGCAGTCCAGCCGATGCCGGCTGCCTCGGCGACCGCCCTGGAGGCGGATGACGCCCTCTTGCTGTCCAACGCCCCGCGCCGCGGCGGCTTCGCCTGGGAGGCCGTGAAGACCCTGATCGCCGTCGCCGTCTTCGCCGCGATGCTGCTGCCGGTGGCCTTCCCGTCGAAGGCGAGCCCGCAGGGCCGGCTTCAGCAGGCGTCCTCGGAGGACATGGCGCCGCCCGCCGTGAAGGCCGTGGCGAAGACCGACGGACAGAAGGCCGTCCGCAAGCCGGTGACGAGCAACTGAATTCCTGAAGGCGCGCCGTTCATGCGCGAAAGGCGTCCGGTGTTGCCATCGGACGCCTTCGTCGTTCTCTGACGGACCGGTGCCGCTCAGAGCGAGCGGGCGCCGTTGCGGATACCAGTGCGGATGATGGTGCCGACATGCCCGCCGCGCAGCGCGGCGGTCAGGCGGCCCGGAACCAGCCCGTTGACGACCTGCACGCGCTCCAGGTGGCGGGCGTTCGCCATCACCTCCAGCAGCGCACCGTCCAGCGGCAGCGTGCCGCCCCGCTTGGTCAGCTCGGCGGCGGTGGTCTCGCGCAGCAGCTCCGCCATGCCGCCCTCGGGGCCGTTCGGGTCGGCGCTGTAGATGCCGTCCACATCCTCCACGATGGTCAGCCCGGCGGCGCCCAGGGCGTCGGCCAGCAGGAAGGCGCCGGTGTCGGCCCGGTGCTGCGGGATGCGCGAGCCGGGGAACTCGTGGTGGTGGTAGGGCGGGAAGGCGCTCCCCACCACGGCGCGGGCGGCCGACAGATGGACTGCCAGCTGGTTCGCGATGGTGCCGTGCTCGACGTAGGACACGCCGTCCGGCGAGAGCAGAGCGGCCAGGATGTGGCCGTTCTGCCCGGCCTCGGTCGCGGCGAGCGGAGCGAGCGAGCCGACCGGCAGGCCGAGATCCAGCCCGACGCTGTAGAGATGGCGGGCGCGGATGCCGGCGCCGGTCAGAATCAGCAGCCGGTGTTCGGGGAGAATGCTCCGGATCTCCTCGACGATCGGCAGGATCGCCTCGTGACCACGGTCCATGATCGACCGCCCGCCGATCTTCACGACCTGGAGCCAGGGCAGCAGGCGGATCGGGCGGACGCCGGCGACCGGGGCGGTCAGGCTGCCGTCGAGAAGGGTCTGGCGCGCGAGCGGCGAGGCCACATGCTTGATGCTGTTGGCATGCTTCTTGTGCTGGGTGTCGGACATGGCGTGTGGTCCTTCAGCGCGCGGTGATGATGGTGCCGACATGCTCGCCGGCGAGCGCGCGGGTCAGGTTGCCGGGGACGAGGCCGTTGACGACCTGCACCTCGCGGACGTGGCGGGCGTTCTTCAGCAGGTCGAGCACCGGGAACTCCAGGATCGAGTCCTGAAGCCCCTTCGCCTTCATCTCGTCCACCGAGATCCTCGGGATGAAGGTGGCGTTCCTGGAGGTCTTCGGGTTCCCGGTGTACAGCCCATTCTCGTCCTTCACGTAGATCATCGCCCGGCAGCCGAACTGTTCGGCCACCAAGAAGCAGCCGGCGTCGGTGCGGTAGGGCGGAATGACGCCCTCGGCGGCAGGGCGCATCCACAGCTTGTAGGGTGGCATGCCGCTGAAGACGACGGCGTTCACTTCGGCCAGGAATAACGGTACCGACGACAAGCCGGCGCCGTCCACCGCGGAGATGCCATGCTTGGCGAGGAGCTGGCCGAGCATCGCGGCGTTCTGGTCGGCGACCGAGCCGCCGAGCTGCGAGAGCAGGCCGGCCGGCAGGTTCAGTCCCGCCGCGATCGAGTAGATGTGGCGGGCGCGGGTTCCGGCGCCGGTTCCGATCAGCAGCTTGTGCTCCTTGCGGGCGGCGACGATCTCGTCGACCAGCGGGTAGACGGCGGCGCGACCGCGGTCGATGACGCTCTGCCCACCGATCTTGAGCACCGTCGCGTTCGGCAGGATGCGGAAATCCGCCGCGACGTCCGCCGCCGCCAGAAGCTGCGCGTCGGTCAGCGACCGCTGCATGAGGAGCGCTTCAAGCTCCGCTGTCGTGCTGGTCATGAGGGGCTATTCCCTTTCGGTTCGAAGGCATGTCCGTGGGGGCCGTTTCCTCCCGGTCCGGTCCAAGGGAAAAGGCATCCGGCGGAATCGGCGGCAAGCGGGTGTGGCCCCGCCTTGTCGATCCCGCAAAACGGCGTTTCAAAGGCTGAGGCTTATATCAGGCGTTGACGGAACCGTGATCTCTTCCCGTGCAAGCGTCAACCCGGAAAATAAAAAATATCGTTGTTTTTCATGGCGTTATGAAGGTGGCGGTGATAACGCCGGTTCTGCCGTCTGTTCCGTCCGCCGGGGTGTTGCGTGTGGTCCCGGCGGTGCATGGTGGAAAAGGAGCCGGCTACAGGGTGATGAAGGCGATGTAGGGCTCGCTGCCGGCCACGCCGGTGGTGACGGTCATGGCGCTCACGGCCATACCGGTGAAGGTCATGCTGGCGTCGATGGTGCCGTTGCCGTCGATGTCGCAGCGGACGGTGGCGCCCTTGTAGCCTTCGGCGCCGCCCATCTCCTCCCAGGTCAGCCGGGACTGTCCGGGCACGAAGCCCCAGAGGGTCGCCCACTCGCCGCGCTCCAGATCGACGATGGTGGACCAGGTGACTTCGCCCCCGCGTCCATCGACGAAGAAGGTGTCGTGGCCCGGCCCGCCGATCAGCCAGTTGGAGCCTGAGCCGCCGTCCAGCACGTCGTCCCCGGCTCCACCCGACGCGGCGTCGTCGCCGCCCAGCAGGTTGATGAAGTCGTTGCCATCCGACCCGCCGACCACCTCGTTCTCGGCGGTTCCCAGGAAGCTCCATTGCAGGGTGGTGACCGGCCCCTCATAAGCATAGGCCGCCACCGTCGTCTGCACACCGTCCACGATCCGGCTAAAAGGCACAGAGGGCCGCGCCGGAGCCGGGTCGGGAAGCGGCGCCGAAACCGACGGGGCGGCGGGGGTGCTGTTGTCGGGTTGGGGCACCGGCACCGGGGCGGGCGGCTCGTTGGCCTGGGGATCGGAAGGGGGCAGGGGGGTGGTCCCGCCGCCGTCCTGCGGGGGCGCCGAGCCGCCGGAGACGATGCCCATCAGTGTCCAGGCGAGATCCTGGAGGCCGGCCGTCAGGGCCGGGGACAGTGGCAGCAGGCTGTAATCGTGGTTGTAGGCGTCGGCGAACAGCGGGTCGCCGGTCCGGTCGTTCGCCCCATAGGCGCCCACCTGATGCAGGAAGTTGGCGTCGATGGCGTTCTGCCCCGCCGACAGGATCGTCACGTAGCCGCCGAGCGGCACCGCCCCCGACACGAGGTTGCCGGTGACCGTGTTGTTTGCCGGGATGCCCGCCGCTCCAGCCAGAGGCACCCACTCGATGCGGATGAAGCTCTCGCCATTGGCGCCCAGCACGCCGATGTTGTTGGTGACGGTGTTGTCGTGGCCGCCATGGATCATGACGGCGGCCCAGGCGGTGTCGCGCAGGAAGTTGTCCCGGACGGTCACGCCGCTGGTCAGGTCGTCCAGATAGATCCCGTAGCCCTTGTAGTCGCGTAGCCACTGGCCGGTGCTGGTGGTGGCGATGCCGCCGGTGTGCTCGACCCGGTTGCCTTCGATCCGCGTGCCGGTGTTCAGGTTCGACCGCCCGAGCAACTCGATGCCGCCGGAATCCGCCGTCTCCAGTCCCGTGTTGCGGACGCGGTTGTAGAGGATGGCGTTGTTCAGGCTGATGGTCGCGGTGTCCCAGTTCTTGACCGAGATGCCGTAGCGCGCGCTGCGGTCGATGTCGTTGTGGGAGATCACCGTGTCGCTGATCCCCGACGCCATGATGCCGCCGGCGTATTTGCGCACCTCGCCGATGTTCTGGATGCGGTTGCCGGTCACCGTGTTGCCGATCGACTGGCCGGTCAGCGCGATGCCGTTGATGCCCAGATGGTCCAGATAGTTGCCGCTGACCAGATTGCGGTCCGATCCCTGGGTCAGCCGGATGCCGGTGCCGACATTCACGAAGCCGTTGCCGGCGATGGTGTTCACGTCGCCGTTGACGACGTCGAGCGCGTTGCCGTCCGTCGTCGTGTTGGTGAAGGTCAGCCCTTGGACCGTCACTCCATTGGCGCCGTTCAGCCGCAGCAGCGTGCCGAGCCGGGCAACCTCCACCCCGGTCCCGGTGAAGTCCTCCCCCGCCTTGATGACCAGCCGCCCGTCCGAGGCGCGGTAGGCGAACTCCCCGACCTGATCGACGTGGGCGCTGTTGCCCAGCAGCTTGAAGGTCGAGCCGTCGCGCATGGTGAAGGGCGCGTCGGCGGTGAAGGTCAGGGTGCGCGTCACCGTGTCAACGCCGGCGACGGTCAGGATCGCGTCCTGGAGCCGCTCGGTGTCGAAGACCTGGACCCGGCTGCCGGGCACCAGATCGGCGGCGGTGACATCGCCCGCGCGATAGCGCAGCGCGTTCTTGCTGGCGCCATAGGCGCTCGCGTCGGCGACGAACCAGCCGGTGGTCGGATCCTGCGGGTCGTAGGCGCCCTTGGAGGCCAGCCGGTAGCGCACGCCGTCGACGGTGACGTCCAGCCCCGGCGCCGCGGACAGGGGCGCCGACCAGACGCCGTTGCCCTCATAGGTGAAGCCGGTGACCCGCTCGCCGCCGCTGAGGACCGCCTGCTCGCCCGGATATCCGATGATGCGGACACCGCTGTCCGGCGCGCCGAGGCTGAGCGTGCTCGTCAGGGTGTAACCGCCCTCGCGGACGTAGGTCGTCTTGACGGTACCGGCGCGCATGGCCGCCTGCGCCCGCTCCAGGCTGGCGAAGGGGCCGTCGGTGCCCTCGGCGTTGGGGGCAGCCAGCCGTCCGGACCAGCCGTCGTTGCCGTTCTTCGCCACGTAGAAGGCGTCGCCCTGCGGAGCCGCTGCGTCCGACGCGCTGCCCTGGAACACGGGGGCGGCGACCGTCAGGGTGACGGAGCCGTCGTTGGACGGCGTGGGGGTGGCCAGGGTCTTGCCGTTCACCGTCACGGCGCCGAGCGTCAGCTCTCCCACGGGCAGGATCCGCACCGTGTGGGCAACGGACGGGTCGACAGTCACGCCGAAGGTGAAGCGTTCGGCGGTGCCGGACGCAGCCTCCGCCTCCCCGACCAGATTGCCGTCCACCAGAACCTTGAAGCGCACCGGCCCGGTGGCGGACGCGCCGCCCGCCGCCTCGATGGCGATGGCGATGGGCTTGGTGATGACCTCTTCCGGCTTGGGCGGCGGGCGGACCAGCGGACCGCCGAACATTTCCTCGCCCAGGCCGAAGGACAGCAGGCCACCCCAATAGAGCCCGACTTGGCCGGCAACCACGTCCTTCCCGTCCACCGCCCCCTTGTCGTAGGTGGCGCGCGCGTCGGTGGACTTGACCTCCTGCCCGTCGACGAGGATGGAGCCGACGAAGAGGTTGCGGTCCACCCCGTTCACCACCCCGTCGTTGTCGTACCAGATCGAAATCCGGTGGGCCTGATCGGGATCGACCGTGGCGGTGAAGCGGTAGGGTGTGCTGGAGGTGGCGGCGACCCACGCCTCGCCGATCATCACGCCGTCGACCAGCAGCCGGAAATGCGGCGCTTGGCCGGCGGACACGCCCCAGGCGTTCACGACGATCGGGATGTCGATGGTCCGTTGCGGGGACGTGGACATGCGGGATCCTGGAGCCTGCGGGCGGGAAACCGCCCGTCCCGAGGGTTGCGGAATGCTCCCTCGCGCTCCAAAACTGGCATACCACTATCGATTGGATGTGTGACATTGGTCCCAGAATGGCCACAGCCAAGACACTGGTCACAGCCCATGCGGGAAGGCTTGCCGGGGCTCGCGGAGCGGCGGTAGATAGCGGTGCTCCTCCCGCCTTCCGCCTCCCTACGCCGAGCCCCTCATGACCCTGCCGCCGACCTTCGACGCGGATGCCCTCGCCCGCTACGCGGCGGCGGACGTCATTTTCCTGGCCCAGGACGGCTTCCGGCAGCCCTCCGCGCGGGTGCGCTGCTACAATTTCGCCAAGGCGCTGCGCCAGCAGGGTCTGCGGGCGGAGGTGCTGTCCTTCTTCGACCATCTGGGCGCCACCGACCAGGCCGGCGCCCTGTCCACGATCCCCGAGGAGGAGAAGATCCGCCTGAACCTGGAGGCGCACCGGGTGCTGGCCACCAACCCGCGGGCGATCCTCTATGTGCAGAAGGTCGGCTATCACACGCTGGCGGCGGCTCTGGCGGCGGAGCGCGGCGGCAACCGGATCGTGCTCGACTACGACGACTACGAGCTGGACATGCAGCCCTTCCGGCGGCTGGAGCCCTGGTTCCCCAGCCTGCGGCCCGACCAGCTCTTCCACACCGTCGCCAACCGGGCCGGGGCCTGCGTGGCGGCCAGCCACCGGCTGGAAACGCTGCTGGCCCCGCTGAACCCGAACACGCACCTGATCCACACGGTGGCCGACCAGGACCTGTTCACCGCGGACGGGCGGGACGCGCCGCGCCGCCGCTTCGGGGACCGGGTGAACATCCTCTATTCCGGCGACTTCTGGGGCGACATTCCCATGAAGGACGTGCTGTTCGCGGTGGACGCCTTCGCGCTGGTCCCACGCGCCGTGCGCAACCGCGCCTGTTTCCACATCATCGGCTTCGGGCGGGCCTGGGAGGAGTTGAAGCGGCGCCTGAGGGAGCGCTTCCCGGACCTGCCCAACCTCGAACTGCACGAGTTCATCCCGCCGGCCGAGATCCCCGCCGTGCTGCGGGAGATGGACATCGGCGTGCTGCCCTACTCGGCCAACGAGTTCAACGTCGCCAAGAGCCCGACCAAGATGTTCGAGTTCCTGCTGGCCAAGGTGGCGGTCTGCGCCACGCCGGTGGGCGAGGTGACTCACTGCCTGGAGAACGGCGTGTCCGGCCTGCTGGCCGAGGGGATGGAGGGCTATTCCGCGGCGCTCGCCCGGCTGATCGGCGACGACGCCTTCCGCCGGGAGGTGGCCGAGGCCGCCCACTGGGTGGCGATGGAACGTTTCTCCCTCCAGGGCATCGCCGCGCGGCTGGCCGCCGTCGTCCGCGGCCTGCTGGAGCCGGAGCCGCGGGCGGAATCCCCCGCCGTGACGACGCTGGAGGATTTCCTGGCCGCCCGTCTCGCCCGCCCGGTCCCGCCGGCCCCGCGCGAGGTGCATCTGATGCGCCGCGACCTGGAAGCCCTGCTGGCGACCGAGGATCTGGAGGGCGCCGACCCGCGCCGCTGGAGCGGGCCGCTGGTCGCCGCCCTCGACTGGCCCGGCCTGATCAGCGTGGAGCGGGTGGCGCCGGACCGCGTGACCGCCCTGAAGGCCGCGGCGGCGCGCCACCGCAACGCCGCCCGGCTGCGCCCGGAGATACTCCTGCCGGTGCAGGAACGGCCCTCCGGCCCCCCGGCGCTCAGCAAGCTCGCCGCGGCGGAGGATTGGGACGACCCGTCCTGGCGGCCCTGGGCGGTGCGGGTGCGGACCAACGTCTCCACTTTCCAGGCCCCCTACATCGACGATGCCGACGCGGAGCGCCGCCGCGACGAGGACGCCCGCAACAACATCGACAATTTCTTCAAGCGCAGCCGCGGCACCTGGGAACGCGCCCAGTTCCTCTACGGCCTCGACCGGCTGGGGGTGCTGGAACGTCCGTCCCGCGCCCTGGTGCTGAGCGCCGAGGTGGACGGCTTCTACCTCATGCTGACCGAGCTGACGCGGGCCGTCGGGGTGGTCAATGTCGGGCCGGGAGCGGCGGCCCACGCCGAGCGGGTGGCGCGCGGCGACCGTGACCCCTGGCTCGCCAAGCCGCGCCGCTTCCACCGCGACCGCATCGCGATCCATCACGGGATGCCGGGGCGGGATCTGTTCGCCGACGCGCCGTGGGATGCCGTCGTCCTGCCGCAGAACACGCTGCCGCGCCTGGTGGCGGAGGGGAAGGCGGCGGAGCTGCTGGCCTGGATCGACCGGCGTCTGGCGCCGGGCGGGGTGCTGGCCTTCTCGGCGGAGGTCCGGCTGAACGGGCGTCCGGGCGTGCCGGGGCTCACCCCGCGTCAGGCCACGGCCCTTGGGGATACCCTGGCGGGCATCGGACTGGACCTGCCGGGGCCGGTGGACCTGTCGCTCAGCGACGCCACGCTCGACCGGTTCGTGACCACCGGCGCGCCGGGCTCGGCAAACCCGAACTTCGCCGCCCGCACCGGCGAGGCCCTGCACGTCACCGCCGTCTGGTTCGCCCGCAAGCGGGTCGATGCCCCGGGCGGCGGCTGGGAGAGGCTGGCCCGGTTCCTGGCCTGACCACCTCTCCCCCGTTCCTCATTCCGCTGGAACGGGCGCGTCGTCGTAGAGGTCGTGCAGGGCGGCGGCGGGAACTCCCAGCCGGGCCGCGTCCTGCCGCATCGCCGTGCGGGAGGAGACGATGCGCGGCGTGAGGAAGACCGGCCCGGTGAAGCCGGGCAGGGCGGCGGGGGCCTCCACCGGGGCGCCGTCCAGCGACTGCCCGGCCAGCTTGCCGTCGAACAGCCGCACGCGGCCCTCCGTGATGAGCGGCTTCAGCGCCGGCACCTGCCCCAACGTTTCGAAGAAGTCGGTGCCGATGCCCCACAGGGCCACCGGGCCGTCCGCCGCCACTTCGATCACCGCGGCACCCAGCGCGCGCCACTGGCGGATCAGGTAGTCGGAGCTGCTCTTGGCCTTGTCGGCCCCGATGGCGAGGTCGCCTTCGGACAGGCGGCGCATCTTCTCGCCGCCGTCGGGCACGTAGAGATACTGCTCGTCGAGCGCCGCCCCCGCGTAGCGGTCGAGATGCCCCTTCTCCCGCAGGGTGGACATGGGCGTGCCCTCGATCTCGCCGCAGCCCGTCTCCTGGAAGGTGTCGAGCGGCAGGCTGGCGATGTAGGCCTTGGTGTCCTGCATCTGCTCGCGCGTCTCGCCCGGCAGGCCGTAGGTGAAGGTGCCGTGCACCGTCATGCCCAGCCGCTTGATCTCATGCACCGCGGCGCGCGCGGTCTCCAGGTTCAGGCGCTTGTTGACGATGTTGTCGTTGACCCACTGGTTGCCGCTCTCGAAGCCCAGCTTGACGCCGAAGCATCCGCTGTCGCGCATGGCCTGCCACGTTTCCAGCTTGATGGTGTCGGCGCGGCACATGGCCGACCAGGGCAGGCCGATGCGGGTCATCACCTCGCAGATCCCCAGCACGTGCTTGTCGCCGAGGTTGAAGGTATCGTCGTCGAAATAGATGGACCGGTAGCCGTAGCGTCCGACCAGATCGCGCAGCATCCCCTCCACATAGTCCGGCTCGTAGAAGCGGACCGAGCGCTTGCCGGTGCCGTCCGGGTCGTTGCCGGTCATGGTCGCCGGCCAGACGCAGAAGATGCACTTGTAGGGGCAGCCGCGGCTGGCCCAGACCTGGAGCTGCGGCGCCTTCTGCCCGGCGGGGTTCACGTCCCAATAGCGGTGGGCGATAGTCTCGTCGAAGTAGGGGTAGGGCGCGGCGTTCATCTCCGCCACCGTCAGCAGCTCGTGGGGAAGCACGCCGGTGGCGCCGTTCAGCACGCGCACGCTGCCCTTCTCGTACTCGCCCTGGATGACGGCGTGGATGGGGAACTGCTCCATCACCGCCTCGCCCTTGGCGGACATGGCGCCGGTCAGCACGATCTTGGTGTCGGGCAGGATCTCCTTGACGCGCCGCACGATGGTCTGGTCGTGGTCCCAGCAGGGCGTTGCCGTCTCGATGAAGATGTACTCGTACCGTTCGTCCCGCAGATGCTGGAAATAGCTGTCGTAGGATTCGCGCAGCGCGATGGAGTCGCGGAAGACGACCTTCGCCCCGGTGGCCTTGGCGGCGTAGGTCGCGGCGTAGCCCATGAAAAAGGGATAGGGCAGATACTCCCCGAACACGAAATTGCCGGGCGAGGAGTGGGCCTGGTTGGTGTGCGGCCACCGCGAACCGGCGCGCACGCCGCTGAACCAGGCGGAGGCCGGGGCGTCGTCGCCCGCGAACTCGAACCGCTTGATCCACCAAGGCGGATTGCTGAACAGGACCTTCATCGCGCTTCCTTCCACCGCTCCCCGCGGATCGTCATTCTCAGGCCAACCGTCACTGGCGGGCGAACCGGTCGGTCATTTCGGCGTGCATCTCGGCCAGGATGCCGTCGATGTCGCGGGTCAGCGACCAGCCCGGATAATGCTCCTGGAAACGCCGGATGTCGCTGATCCACCAGATGTGATCGCCGATCCGGTTGGTCTCGTCGTAGCTCCAGGCCATCGGGCGGCCGGTCAACTGCTCGGCCTTGGCGATGGCCTCCGCCATCGAGCAGTTGGAATGGCGCCCGCCGCCGATGTTGTAGACCTCCGCGCTGCGCGGCGCCTGGAAGACATGCCAGAAGGCGTTCACCAAGTCGAAGGAATGGATGTTGTCGCGCACCTGCTTGCCCTTGTAGCCGAACACCCGGTAGGGCGTGCCGGTGACTGCGCATTTCACCAGATAGGCCAGGAAGCCGTGGAGCTGGGCGCCGGAATGGCCCGGCCCGGTCAGGCAGCCGCCGCGGAAGCAGGCGGTCTTCATGCCGAAATAGCGCCCGTACTCCTGCACCATCACGTCCGCGGCCACCTTGGAGGCGCCGAACAGGCTGTGCTTGGTCTGGTCGATGCTCATCGCCTCCGGGATACCGTGGGCGGCCCAGGGGTGGGACGGGTCCAGCTCCCAGCGGCTCTCCAGCTCCACCAGCGGCAGGGCGTTTGGCGTGTCGCCGTAGACCTTGTTGGTCGAGGTGAAGATGAAGGGCGCGTCCGGGCAATGGCGCCGTGCGGCCTCCAGCAGGTTCAGCGTGCCGTTGGCGTTGACTGAGAAGTCGGTGAAGGGCTCCCGCGCCGCCCAGTCGTGCGAGGGCTGGGCCGCCGTGTGGATCACCAGCGCGATGGAGGCGCCGTAGCGCGCGAACAGCGCGTCGATGGCATCCTGGTCGCGGATGTCCGCGGTGACATGGCTGTAGGACGGGTGCCGCTTCTCCAGCCGCTCCCGGCTCCAGGCCGTGCTTGCCTCGTCACCGAAGAAGTAGCGGCGCATGTCGTTGTCCACACCGACGACGTCGAACCCTTTCTCCGCGAAGAAGCCGACGGCTTCGGCGCCGATCAAACCGGCGGACCCAGTGACGATGACGACGGACATGAAGGAGGTCTCCTCGGAAGAATGGGGCGGTGTGACCACCGAGCGTCGTCTATAACAGAATAGGTTCCAGGATGCGCCGGTTGGCGTCCAGCCAGCCGAACAGTTCGTCCATGATGGAACCGGGGAGGTGTTGCGGACGCCAGCCGGTCGCCTGCGTGACGTCTGCGTTGTCGGTCACGTACCAGGGAATGTCGGCGGCGCGGGTTTCCGGACTGGCGGCGATGGGGATGCTCCGGCCCGCCCGCTCCGCGCAGAGTGCGGTCAGCTCGGCCAGCGAGACGCTCACCTCCGGCCCGCCACCCACGTTGAAGACGCGGCTCTTGAACCGGTCCATGCCGGCCACCTGCACCGTCAGCAGATCATACAGGTCGGCGACGTGCAGCATGTCGCGCACTTGGAGCCCTTCGCCGCCGAAGCCGCTGTAGGACAGGGTGCCACCATACAGGTGCCGGGCCGCCCACA
Source organism: Azospirillum brasilense (assembly GCF_022023855.1). Taxonomy (NCBI): domain Bacteria; kingdom Pseudomonadati; phylum Pseudomonadota; class Alphaproteobacteria; order Rhodospirillales; family Azospirillaceae; genus Azospirillum; species Azospirillum brasilense. The sequence goes on along the minus strand of NZ_CP059454.1, from coordinate 30,084 downwards.
GCACGACGACGCCCTGGTCGACCTTGCCCATCTGCCAGGGGCCGGTCAGCACGCCGCACCGGTTGATGACGGCGCGCAGGCCGTACATGGCGCCGTATTCCTCGATCATCAGTTCCGATGCCAGCTTGGTGGCGCCGTAGATGGACCGGCTGCCCGGCATCGGGAAGGCTGTGGAGATTCCGGCCGCCGACCAGCCCGGCCCGCTGGCCTGGTCCGGCAGTACCAGCCGGGTGGCACCCCGCTCCAGCGACAGCCGGCGCAACGGGTCGATCGGGTAGACGCGGCTGGTGGACAGGAACACTATGTCGGCGCCGTGGCGCCGCGCCGCCTCCAGGCAGTTCACCGTGCCGACGAGGTTGGTGTTGATGACATAGGCCGGGCTGCCGTCATAGCCGGCGTGCACCGACGGTTCGGCGGAGCATTCCAGCAGCAGGTCGAAGGCTCCGAGTTCCTCCAGATCCTCCGGGTTGCGCACGTCGCCGTGGGCGAAGCGCACGCCGCCCGCGCGCAGACGCTCCAAGGCCAGTTCCGAGCCGCGCCGGCGCAGGTTGTCGAAGGCGACGACCTCGGCTTCGGGGCGGTCGCGCTTGAACAGAAGAGCGAGGTTGGACCCCACGAAGCCGGCCCCTCCGGTGACGACGATCCTGTGAGGGCGTGTGGTGTTCATGGCGGGGGAAAAATCCTACTTCAAGAATATAGAGGGATGATCGAAGGGGCCTGGTTAATAAAGCCTAAAGTCATACGCGCCAAGCCGGTCTTGTCCCCTTCCCATAGGGTGTCGTCCGCATCTCCTGTTGCGGTCAATATCGCAAATTGTTGCCCTGGAGAGGCTCATTCAGGTATGCCACATTTTCAAATTGGCTGAGTGCTGGAGACCCTTCATGCTGTCGGTTGTGCTGTACGGACGGAATGATTCGCATGGTTACAACCTTCACAAACGTGCAGCCGTCAGCTTCAATTGCATAGCCGAAGTGCTGGACGATCCGGACGATGAATTGATCTTCGTCGATTACAATACGCCGAACGACCTTCCAACCTTTCCCGAAGCCATCGCCGACACCCTGACCGAGCGTTGTCGGCACCGACTCCGGATCCTGCGTATCCGCCCCGAAGTGCATGAATCCTTCCGCACCCGCACACATCTGGTGGCGCTGGAATCGGTGTCCCGTAACGCAGCAATCCGCAGGGCCAATGCCGCCAACCGATGGATACTGTCGACGAACACCGACATGGTGTTCGTGCCGCGTCAGCGAGGGGACTCGTTGTCCCGTATTGTCGCCGGTCTGCCAGACGGATTCTATGGGCTGCCCCGTTTCGACGTCCCACAGGCGCTCTGGGAATCGGTGAACCGTTCCGATTCCCAGGGGATCATTGAGCAATTTCGCCGCTGGGGCCGACATTTCCACCTGAATGAAATTGTCTATGGCAACAGCCTGATTCGCTTCGACGGGCCGGGCGACTTCCAATTGATGATGCGGGACGACATCGCCGCGATCCACGGTTTTCACGAAGGCATGATTCGTGGTTGGCACGTCGATTCCAATCTTTGCAAGCGCATGCTGCTCCTGCGTGGTGCGATCGGATCGGTCGAAGACAAGGTGCTCGGCTACCATTGCGATCACTCCCGTCAAGCGACGCTGGCGAACCAAAGCACCAAGATCGAGAACGACCCCAACCTTTATGTCTTCGGTGTCGAAACGCCGTACATTCCCATGCAGGCTGATGATTGGGGGCTGCCGGACGCGCCGGTTGAGGAGATCCGGCTGACAGGTTCCCACGTCGCGCGATGCGCGACGGCGTTGGAGCGGACCTTGGAGCCGATGACTGTCGACCGTTATGAGGCTGACTATCTGCCTGAGCGGTACAACGATCTGACCTATACGCCGGAGCATGCGCTCCCCTATATCGCTGACCATCTGACGACGCTCCCGCTCAACGCCGATATCGGCTATTTCGGTGGATGCGCGCGCACTTTCATGCTGTTCCGGTGCTGTGCCGAAGCCCTGGGCTTTACAGGCCGTATCCTGATCGAGCCGTTCATGGAAACTTGGCTGCTGGCAGACGCGGAGAATGCCGGCCCGGCCGGCGGTAGTGTCGCTACGGCACCCGCCGACGACATTGCGGATCGGGCATCCGCTCTTTTCTTCGAGTTCGGCCTCGACAATATTCCGCCTTTCGACACGCGGACGGTGGCTCATATGCTGGAAGGCATCGCCTCTGAGGAGGAGCGCCAGCGTATTATCGGCCAGCAGCGCCTGTTGTCGGTTGGCGAGGACGGACTGGCCCGGCTGGGTGCCGTGCACGCGGCTTTCCGCAGCATCGTCCGCCGCATGCGCCGTCCCGACCGGCTGGTTCGCGCCGGCGCGAAAAAGTTTTTTGCGATCAATGCGGTGAACAACATCTTCGAATACAGCTTTGCCGCCCACATCAATCTGACTTGGCCGCCCTTTACGACCCGCCTGCGTCATGGATACCTGCGTCCGGAATGGCGGTCCGTCATGGCGCACCCCGATTGGACCGACCTGCAGACCTATCTGGCGGCTGAACTGAAGCGTGGACGGTCGGTCGAGTTCTGGGAAGTCCGGATGTTGTTGGATGATGCCCGGTATGTCTGTGGACAGGAACACCCCGAAGCGGTCGAGCCGTGGCGGTTCAGCGAGCCGTTGGCGGCGTTGCTGCGATGGCCTCTCCTGCCGGATCGCATCGGTTTAGCGCCGGCGCGCATCGCCGCTGCGCTTTCATGGATCGAAGAACATCGGCTCGCCGCACGGCTGCGGCCACGCGTGACGGTGCCCCGACCGGAGGCCGGCACGGAAGCGCATCCCCTCAGCAAGCTGTGTGGAATCGAGGATTGGGAGAAATCCGACTGGTTTTCCCTCGCGGATGATTATGTCGGTGGGAACACCGTGTTGCGGTATTCCGTGTCGACGAACCACCATTTCAAGCGGAGCCGCGGTGTGTGGGAGCGTGTGCAGGCACTCTGGGCCATGGAGCGTCTGGGGGTCTTGCACTCCACTGCCCGCGTGGCGGTCTTGACCCCGGACGTGGATGGTCTTTACGCGTATCTGAGCCTGTTCGCCCGGCATGTCGATGTGGTTCCCGGTGGGGTCGAGCGGGCGGACGAGGGCTGGCTGAGCAAGCCGCGCTTCTTCGCCCGTAGCAAGATCAGTTTCCATGACGGCTGCGGTGCGGCGACGCTGACGGGGCGGGAGTGGGATGCGGTCTTCTGCACGCAGAATGTCCTGTTTCGGGATGGGCCGGAGAGGGTGGCTGGAAGGCTCGCGGCGCTGGATTGGCATGTGAGGATCGGAGGGGCCGCCGCTGCTTCGGTCGAGGTCGTCCTGGACGGCGGGCGGCATCGCCCCTGTCTGACGCCAGACGAGGTGGAGGCGATTCGGGACCTTGTGGAGCGCTACACGGGATGGCGCTGTGCCGGGGCCTTCGACTGGTCGATCAGCGACAACACATTGGATCGCACGGCGCGGGACGGCACGGCCGAAATGCGGCGTCCCCATACGGTGGTCGACAGCGGAGGCGTCCTGCACACCGTCGGCATCCTTGTCCTACGCAAGGAGGCCGAGACAACGGACGGCGGTTGGCAACGTCTGGCCGATGCCTTGGCTGGCCTGTGAGGCGACCGCGCACATGATCTCCATCATCGTCTACGGCCGGAACGACCATCACGGCTACAATTTCCACAAGCGGGCAGCGATCAGCCTCAATTGCTTGGCCGAGATGCTGTCCGATCCGGACGACGAGATCCTATTTGCCGACTACAACACGTCCGACGGTTTTCCGACTCTGGTCGAGGCCATTCGCGACACCTTGACGGAGCGCTGTCGCCGGCTTCTGCGGGTGTTCCGCATCCGCCCCACCGTGCATGAACGGTTTCGCGCCCGTACCCATCTGGAGGTGGTGGAGGCGGTGTCGCGCAATACGGCGCTGCGGCGTTCCAACCCGGCTAACCGCTGGATCATGTCCACCAACACGGACATGATCTTCGTCGCCCGCGATCCTGGACGCTCGCTATCCGCCATCGCCGCCGAGAAGCCGGATGGATTCTATCATCTGCCCCGCTTCGAACTGCCGGAGACGCTCTGGGAGTCCTTGGATCGCCGGGATCCACACCGCATCATCGAGATGGTCAGGCGTTGGGGGACGCACCTGCACCTGAACGAGGTTGTGCACACCGACGCCTTCGCCCGGTTCGACGGCATTGGTGACTGCCAGCTTGTGCTGCGCAAGGATCTGTTCACCATCAACGGCTTCCATGAAGGCATGCTGGTCGGCTGGAACGTCGACATGAACTTGTGCCGGCGCCTGCGTCACTTGTACCCGGAAACGGGAAGCTTGCTGGACGACGTGTTCGGTTACCACTGCGATCACACCCGCAAACCGACGGCGGCGCTCAGCGCAGCCGCCATCCAGAACGATCCGCATGTGTTTATCAATGCGGTCGTCCGTCCCGACCTGCCAGAGCAAGCGGAAACCTGGGGTCTGCCTAGCGATCCGGTCGAGGAGTATCGAGGGATCGACCTGCCGGCCGACCGTTTTGTCACCGCGCTCGACGCGATATCGAAATCCCTGGACCAACCCTATGCCGAAGCCCGCAACGACCGCAGCGCTTATCTCTCCCTGACCTATTCTCCGGAACATGTTTTGCCCTACGCCGCTGACCACTTGTCGACCATTCCCCATGATGGCTTCGTTGGTTTTGTCGGAGGGTCCCATGCCATGCTTCGTCAACTTGCCGCCCTTTGGCGGGATATGGGAGGTCGGGGGACCTTCCTGGTGCTTGATTCGCTTACTGAAGATGGCGTCCTGTCGGATGTCGCTGAGGCGGTGCCGCTTGACAGACTGCACCGGTCGGCGCGAATTTTGATCTTCGACTTCTCGGTTGATCACGAGGTGGCACCGGAAGGGGAAATCCGGCATGTCCGCGATCTCAACCCGGCGATCCGCGACCGCCTTGGCCGCGTCAAAGGGGCTTTCAACCGGCTGGTAGCCATGGCGCGGCGTGATGGCGGTGCGGCCATGCAGCGCAAGTTCGTGTGCCTGAACGCCATCAACACCTACTTCGGAACGGTGGCGCGTACGGAATTGATGTTCACCTGGACTCCCTTCACCACTCGTGTCTGCTACGGATCGGTACGCTCCGACGACCAGCCCGTGGCTCCGCTCCGCTCCGGCAGTGCCATGGCGCTTCATTTGGAAACGGCGTTGGGGCGCGGTTTTGCGGTCGATCCATGGGAGCTGACCATGCTGCGCGCTGACTTGGCGGTGGTCGCCGCGTCTGAGGATCTCGGTGCAGTCGATCCTCGTTGCTTTACCGAACCGCTGCTGGCGCTGCTGAGTTGGCCGGGGGTGGCGGCGGAGTTCGGGTTGCCCCCGGAAAAGGTCGAGACCCTGCGACACGAGGTCGGGCGCCGCCGCCCCTCAGCCCGGTTGCGATCGTCGATTGATCCACGTTTCGCAGCGCTTCACGCATTCGGTGCCGGGCGGGTGTCGCTGAGCAAGATCGCCGCCGCCGAGGATTGGGAGGACCAGCACTGGCGCCTCTGGGCCGAGCGGCTGACGCGGGAAGGCCTTGGCTACATCGTCTCGACCTACAATTACTTCAAGCGTAGCCTCGGTGTCTGGGAGCGGGTGCAGATCCTATATGCGCTTGACAGCCTGGGTGCGTTGACATTGGACGCACGCATTGCTGTGATGACGTCGGGGCCGGATGGATTGCCCATGTTCCTGGCCGATCGGGTGGGGCAAGTGGATGTGATGCCCTTTCCGCTCTCCGAAACCGGCCCGGACATGCCAGAAAGCCTCTTCGTGGCATGCAAGAACCGTTTTCACGACCCGGAGCGGCTCGCCGGGTGCAATCTCCGTCCCGCGGTTATGGGCGAAGCGTGGGACGCCATTGTCATAACTGGAGGAAAAATTCTGGAGAGAGGGGCTGCCGTGGCGAGCGAACTCTTGGTCCGGCTCGGGCGTCTCCTTCGGCCCGGCGGCACCCTCGTGTTCTCGACGCCCATCGAGATGTCAGTAGAGCCGATTGGGCGCACGCCAGGGCTGGATGTCGTCCTGACTCTGCTTGCGTTAGGCCAAGAGCGTGCCGGGTTGCGTCCGCAGGGAAGCCTTGATTGTTGTCTCGCCAATCATACCCTCGACCGCGTTGCTCAAAAGGGAACAGAACAAACCGCTCGCCCTCATCTCGTCATCATGGGAGAGGCCTCCTTGACGACGGTCGCGGTGCTGTGTCTGCGCAAGGACGACAACGAGACAGAGGATGCGGAAGGCGGATGACGCTTTTCGTTGTCGCCGCCCGCGTCCCTCATGTTGTGCCGATCCCAGCACCAGCCTATGGCAACAGCCGATCTGTCGCCGCAACAGCATTCATCGTGGCCCCGTCAAGGTCCAAAAGGACTTCAGTCGGCAGCACGGACTCCCTCTCCCCGACGGGATATGCTGCGAGCTGGAGCTTGGCAATGCCGGCTTCCATGCGACCGACGAATTCCGCCTTGATGCCGTCATCGCCTTCCTGAACATACCAAGTTCCCTGCAATTCGCCGCGACGTTCCGCGCGCAGGACGACATGGGCGCGCCGCACCCCCGGCGGCAGCTTGGGCCAGGAAAGCCGAAGGCGGAAGTATCCGCCGGGCTCGTAAACAGCCATGGGCATGTATGAGGTCAGGAAGTGATCTCGCGGATAGCTGACTTTGGTGAAACGGACAAAAGTCTCATCGCTCGCGTAGTCTGGTGTCTCACCAGTGCGCTGCGCCGCGAGAATATACTGGAATGTGTTTAAGAAGTCTTTTGGACCACGAATTTCGAGCTGCGTTTTCCAGTGATTGCGGTGGCGCAGATTGCGGCCAGCATTCGAAGTGGCCTGGTACTCCTCCACCCGGTTGGTCAGGCGCTTCCAATAATGGTCCAGAGACGTTGCCGCCACGGTGAGATTGCTTTTCTGGAATATGTCCAGCGCTTCCTCAAAATAATTACTCCAATCCGGAATATCGTCCAAGAGTTGTGGGTTTTCGAGCAGGTTTTCGCTATAGAACGCATCTTCCGTCCCGCGGAAATTGATAAAATCGTAGAAGGATGTTACAATACCGTGTTTGGCATGCCAGCGGGCATACTCAGGAAGGCGTTTTACACCAGTTTTCAGGACAAGAGCATTGGTCTGAAATGACCATTGTGGATATTCTTTTCTTGCAAGTTCTACAAACTCAAGGATATTGCGCTCGACCAGTGACCATTTACTGTTTACGCGGATCGACTCATAACCTTCACCAATCGAATCCAGGCTCACGGCAAGATGCAAATGCTTCTTCTTGCGGAGAGTCTCCATATGCTTGTGATGGAGCGTTCCATTTGTGCAAATCGACAGTCGGACATTGTCGTATTCCGGATTGTTAATAAACTGACGGATGAAGGAAATGGCTTCCGGCAGCGCGAAAGGCTCGCCGCCGATGACCGTAACGTCCATGGCGGCACGCAAAGCCTTGTTCCACCGCAAAATGCTGTCGGCGTGTACTTGGCGTTTGTTGTCGGCGCGCCGTGGCACTTGATGGCACATGCGACAGGCTAGATTGCATGAGAAGCCGAAATTTGCGTAGATCCGCACCGGCGTGGCGGTCAGCTCTACGGCTCCGGACTCGTATTCTTGCTGCAGAAGTTTCCAGTTTGCTGTCTGGTGCTCCGAGAGATCTGGGAAAACAGAAGTATCAAAATAGATAGTATCTTCAGATCGGTTCTGAAAAAAGAAGCATGTGGTGCATCCATTGGGATCCGCTGATTTTTTCCCAGAATTTATCTTGCGTATGGTTTGTATATTCGCACTGTTCCAATAACCCTCGATGTCAATAGGGTGATTGATCCAGGGGTCTTTTTCACCCGCATAATAGCAGCAAGCGCTGACCATGTTGTCAGGCGCCGAAATGTTCAACTCGTACCATGCGGCCGGGCATTTGGGCATTGATCGTCCTGAGTCTCGCGTTACTGCTGTCATCGTAAGCGACGCTATCGAACACGGCGTCAGCGTTCAGGGAAATAAACGGTAACGCTGCTTTCACTAACAACTGGCGCGGATTTTTTCAAGATAAAGTTGTCATAATCCACACAGAATACGGAACCATATCCTTGTTTCGAAAGCCAATGCAACGCTTCAGCGTTGCTCTGATTGCGGCGGCTCAATGCATGATTCAATTCGACAAGAACATATGGGTCGAAGGTGCGGAGCGTCCGCTCCGCACCTTGAAGCGCCTCCAGGTCAAAACTGTCGACATCGATTTTGATAAGGTCAACACGACCAAGTCGTCGTTGCTCAACAAAGTCGTCTATGGAGTAAAAATCCACTTCGAGGCGCTCGGCGTTCTGTCCCCAAATCTTGAATATCGAATCCACGAACCGCCCCGATTGCTTGCCAATGCCCAGCCGCAAAGCCTCCACGTTTGGAAGATTATGATGCCGGAGATTGTTCTCCAGCTTGGACCAAGTGTCCGTTGGCTCGAAAGAAAACACAAAACCATCTTTTGCCAACCATGAGAAAAGAATAGAATAATATCCGATGTTGGCGCCAACATCCAAAACGGTCCAGTCAGGCTTTATATTCTCCGCGCACCATCTTTTTGCTTCCATTTCGCAAGTCGGATAGTACCAAAGAAATTCTTCATAATAATCAACCAACTCAATATCGGGGAGGCCTGGGACCTGGGTAAAAATGCTGTCCATGAAAATAAATCGACTTTTTCTGGTTGCACAAAAGTGACCGGTTTTTCCCGGCCGTGGCATAATAGCACAGACAGGCAAACGCCGTAAAAAACTTTTCTCGGCTCTGCTTTTCGCAAGGCAAAAGAAGGCTGCCGTTCAGGTTGTGAACTGGGCGGTTCGGCTTGCGCCGTCCGCGCCGGACCGGGCGGTGCCCTGGGGCCGGCAACGACGAGCCTTGACCTGTCGGGGGCTTTCATGCACGAAATCCGAAAGTGGATCTTCCCGTTTTCTAAGCTTCGGCGGGCGCGGCATGACCGATGCGGTAAAGCATATACTTGGGGTTTCTGCCTTCTATCACGATTCAGCCGCGGCCTTGCTGCGGGATTCCGAAGTTGTCGCTGCGGCTGAAGAAGAGCGCTTCTCTCGCCGTAAGCACGATCGTGGTTTTCCGGATCGCGCCATCAAATACTGCCTATCGTGTCTCGACGATGGCACTCCGCTCGATGCGGTCGTATTCTATGAAAATCTCGTGCGGTCCACCGACCGGGTGGTGCAGAACGCCGTCATGGCGGCACCCGACGGCTATGAACTTTGGCAGGACGCGGTCAAGGCACTGTTTGCCGAGAAGTTCGGCTTTGCCCGCAGGATCGCTGACGTGGTCGGTGCGAAGGTACCGGTCTTTGCCGTGGAACACCATATCGCCCACGCGGCGTCGGCCTTTTTCCCCTCACCCTTCGAGAATGCGGCAATTCTGGTTGTCGATGGCGTGGGCGAATGGGCGACCACTTCCATTGGGGTCGGCCAAGGAAACGCAATAAAAATCCTCAAGGAGATACGGTATCCGCATTCGCTCGGACTCCTCTATGCAGCTTTCACTTACTACTGTGGATTCAAAGTAAATTCCGGAGAGTACAAGTTAATGGGACTGGCTCCATTCGGGAAGCCGCGCTACGTTGATGTAATAATGAATAATATTATTGACGTAAAAAGAGATGGATCATTTCGACTCAATATGAAATATTTTGGATTTTTAAGATCTCAGACTATTATCAATAAGAATTTTGAAGATCTTTTTGAGGCGGGCCGACGCGAACCGGAAAGCAGCATCACCGAAAGGGAAGCCGACCTTGCGGCATCGATCCAAAAGGTCACCGAACTGGTCATGATGCGGCTGGCAATCGAAGCACGGCGTATAACGAACCAGGAACATCTGGTCCTTGCCGGCGGTGTGGCGCTGAATTGCGTGGCGAACGGGGCGATCTGGCGAGAGGGGATCTTCAAGGATATTTGGGTGCAGCCGGCCGCCGGGGACGCTGGCGGGGCGCTCGGCGGGGCGCTCACCGCGATGCATGGCCATTTCGGAGTGCCTCGGGCGAGAACAGCTTCGGGCGACCGCCAACAGGGCAGCCGGTTGGGCCCCCGCTACGATGCGGATGCCATCGACCGCGCCATCGAGCAGATCGGTTGCGTCGGGCGGATCGTTGCAGATCCGGCCGAGCGCCATGCGGTGGTGGCGGATGCGTTGTCCCGCGGTGAGATCGTCGGGCTGTTTTCCGGCCGGATGGAATTTGGGCCGCGCGCGCTGGGCAGTCGCTCCATTCTCGCCGATGCTCGTTTGGAAAAGGGGCAGCGCCTGATTAATCAGAAGATCAAGTTTCGCGAATCCTGGCGCCCGTTCGCTCCGATGGTGCTGCGTGAATATGTTGCGGATTATTTTGATTTTGATCACGAAAGCCCCTACATGCTGTTCGTGGCGCCGGTCAGCGAGCGGGTGCGGCGGTCGGTGCCCGCCCTTTCCTGGGATGGCGGGACGCTGGATTTGACGGCCGCGGTCGCACTGCCGCGTTCTGATATTCCGGCGGTTACCCATGTTGATGGATCGGCAAGGCTTCAGACCGTATCCTGCCAGGATAAAACAGATGCAAGAGCACTTTTGGAAGCGTTCCACAAGCGCACTGGCTGCCCCGTGCTTGTGAACACGTCGTTTAACATCCGTGGTGAACCGATCGTCTGTACGCCACTCGACGCCCTCGTTTGCTTCCTCAACACGGACCTGGATCTGCTTGTGCTCGAAGACCGGATCCTGTTCAAGGGTGAGCAACCAAGAGACCTAAGAGAACAGAAGCCGGGAAAAGCCTATGCCCTCGATTGACGAGTTGACCGCCGACGTCTTCGATGATGATCTTGTTCCAATCGCGGAAGAACGCCGCAGAGAGGGACGCCCTCTGTTTCCGTTGGAACCAGACGCGGCGGTGGAAAGCTACTTTACGGTGCCACCAGATCCTGTCGCTGCAAGTGGTGCCTTGCTTTCCGCTCCCGTCACGGACGATCCCCAGACGTTTGCTGCGGCGTTGACGGCGATGTGGCACGATCAGGGGTGCGGCGACTTGGCGGATTTAAAAGATCGGATCGTTGCGTTGATCGAAGCCGCTCAAAAGGATCTGTCTGTGCCCTGTGATAGGGACGTTGTTGATTACAACTATACTTTCTTCTGATCGAAGTGAGTTGCATGCGAATTCATCCGAGAAATGGATGTGGGGCCTATGTTCTGACAAAGGCCCCGATGTTCAAGCCTCACCGGCATTTCGGTTTCGTCAACAACCCGGCATTCACCGGTTGTGCATTCGTCGTAGACGATGCGGTGGGCCAGGCAATGGAACATTCGTTTCATGCGGCGGTCGATGCCGAAGGCTATCGGGTGACACCCCTGGATTTCACCGCGGTGGAACGGCCGGAAGTCTGGGTTTTCGGATGTTCTTTCACGTTCGGATTTTCCGTTCAGGACGAGGAAACCTATACATCCATTCTGCAAAGTCGGTTTCCGGAATATCGGTTCCGTAACTTTGGGGTGAGTGGGTACAGTACTTTCCAATGCCTGCTCATGCTACGCCGATTGCTGCGCAGCAAACGCCCTGCCGCGGTCATCTATGGACGGCTGTACGAACATGACCGCAGGAACATTGTCAGTCCGGGATGGCTGCTTGGCCTCAATAAAAGCGAATTCACCGCCGAGCATTTCAATGCGGACATGTTCTGGCAGCCTCGGGCGGTTGCGAGCGCCGACCTGGAACTTACGGTCCTCCGGGTTCCCATTATCGACAGCGCCCTGGCCAAGCTTGATCCGCGGATACTAGAGGGAGAGCCCCATCACCCTCATATGATCAGCAAGCTGATCGTTCGCGACATGGCCCAGCTTGCTAAGGATATGGGCTTTCCGTTGATCCTGGCGGACCTGCAACCGGGCACGCATCCGCTGGAGCGCGAACTGCTGAGGCACGCTACCGATCTGGGAGTTCTGGTCGTGGATGCCGAGTTGCCGGAGGAAACGCCGGAATGGCTTGCGCTGCCTTGGGATAACCATCCGAACGCGCAGGGACACCGCTTTTATGGCGACGTGATCGAGCCGGTTCTGCGCGCGGCTCTGTCCAAGGGCTCGGTGGAGGGCGTGACGTTACCGTCCGTCTCCGATCCGTGTGGGGAATTGTTCGAAGAACAGTTCGGGGTGTCGCTGCTGACGACCTCCGCCTCGGACGCAACGATCGAACACCACAGCGTGGCTACCGTCACACTGCCACCGCACCCCTGGCGTTACGCAGCCTCTCTTCCCATTCCCGCGCAAGCGCGCCGCGGGGGGCGGGGAACCGTCCGGATCGTTGCTCAAATCCGCGGGACGGAAGTCGGCTTCGGTGTGCTCAATCGCGAAGGCTCGGCCTTCCTGACCCGTCAATGCCTCAGTCCGGCTGCGGCATGGCAAGTTCTCCAACTGCGGATACCGGATATCCGGCAGGCCGGCGAGATCATTGTCCAGGCTTGGGACAAATCGATTGCCGGGACCGCTCAGATACGTGAGATATCGCTTTTCCTTTCGCCTAGCGACGATGGAATCGAAATGGCTCCTTGCACCGGAACCGACACCGCGTGACGGTTTGACCCCTTTTCCTGTCTCTGTTATCGTTTCCCAAAGCTATTATGAAAGGGTGTGGAAATTGGATGGAATTCTTCCAGATTGTGAATTTGTTCGTCTGGTGGCTTCAAGTCTTCAGTCCGAGGACTTCATGCTGATCGATGTCGGCTGCAGTTCCGGTATCGACGTCGGCTGGCGTGCTTTCGGTTCACGGTTGAGCGGATTCGGGTTCGATCCCAATGTCGAGGAGGTGGCTCGACTCAACGCGCGGGAAAGAAATCCGGCTTTTACCTACATTCCGGCCTTCGTTGGCGTTCCTGATCATCATCCTCTGGCCCCGCAAGCGAAAGGCAATGCTTATTGGTCCCGCATCCCTTGGGGGCGCTTGTCCATCGCCAAGACCCTGGAGCTGCGACAGGCGAAGATCGATACCGCAAGCCTGGAAGAGAAGATCCGCCTGAACGCTTGGCAAAGCGTTCAGCTTGCTGATCCGGATGCCCCGGTTTTCCTTCCCGCCTTCATCGACGAGAAGGATCGCGACGTCGACTTTATCAAGATCGATGTGGACGGAGCAGACTACATACTGCTCCAGACCCTGACGGATGTCTTGGACACCCGAAAAATCCTGGGGCTTTGCATCGAAGTCAATTACTTCGGATCGGATAAGGATACCGATCATACGTTTCACAACGTCGACCGCCTGATGAAAAAGGCGGGTTTCGAACTGTTCGGGCTTTCAGTGCGCACCTACGCCATGGCGGCCCTGCCCGCGCGCTACACCTACTCGTCACCGTCGCAATCGATCAAGGGGCGTCCGCTGCAGGGTGATGCGGTGTACATCCGCGATATCGGCGCTCCCGAACAGGAGAAGTTTGCTAAAGCACTTTCCTCGGAAAAGCTTGCAAAGCTCGCGGCCGTGTTTGCGCTCTTCGATCTTCCCGATTGTGCGGCGGAAGTGGTTTTGAAGCACCGCGACGCGTTGTCCAGCTTGTTTGACACGGATCAGGCTCTGGATATTCTCGCCCATCAATTGCAACCTGCTGGTTCGGATCTTTCCTATCAAGAATACATTCAGGCTTTTGAAGAGGATGCGCCGCTGTTCTATCCAACCTGAATGTTTCCATGACTCGCCTTTGCATGTGGTGAATCATGGTGCCAGGGGAACGCAGCGCAGGTAGGGCGTTGCACCGTCTTTTGCGTCGGCATAGAGAATCCACCAGTCGCATTGCTGGCAGAGGTTAGCAAATGGGCTGTCTGGATTCTCGTAAAGGTCACAGAGGTAATCGTAAGCATCCTGGAGCGTCATCTGATCGATGTGGGGCAGCCAGGATGCGTCTTTTTCATGCTGGTAGACCTGCATGGCGCAGCACGGGGCCAAGTGCCCCGTTGGCAAGAGGTAAAGCTTTATTCGGCAATTGTTCCTTTTTTCTGGGAAATGAAACGTGTTTCGGAAAAGGAACGTATTATAGTATTCTGCGTTGAAGTTGATTTGGTCGACTTTTCCCTTCCAGAATGCAATCATGGCATCTTGTTTATCGAACGTGTTGCGGAATAGAGTAACGTTGATCTGAACGGAAAGGTCTTTGTAATCTGATTTTTTCTGGCGCAGATATGCACACGCGTCCAGTATTTTGTCGAATTTTGCGCCTCTCCGGATTTTTTCATACTGGTGAGCCGTATGGGCATCGACGCTCATCTGGATAAAGCGAACGCCGGCCTCCAGCATATTGTCCATCAACTCGGGCGTTAGCAGTTGACCGTTGGTAAGAACGCAAGGGTGTAGGCCGAGGTCCCGGGCGCGCCGGATATAGGTGATCGCTCGCGCGTCCATCAGCAAGTCGCCAGTACCGGCGAACCAGATTTGTTCGCCGGAAGGAAGCTGGTTCAAGTAACGCTCAATCATTTCCGGAGAAAGCGCTCCTGCCTTTTTCGTGGCCTTCGGTCCATTGAAATGGCACATGACGCATTCAAGGTTGCATTTCTCCGTTACGTCGATGCCGCCAGCCTCGAAGTTGTCGCTGCGATCAGCGTCGGGATGAAAGGGAGCGAGCGTAACGTCCCTGAGCGTCCGTGGTGCTACCGCCGACAGAACCTCGACGGCGTGTGTTGTCTCGGCGAAAATGCGTGTGACGATCAACTCTGAAACTTGTCCCTGGGGGGCGAGATTGCGGAGGACGATCGACGCGCACTCGGAGGCTTTGCCATCGATGAGTCGAAGCCTCAGCATCGTGGCGCCGGCCCTGTGATGGCTTTCCTTAAGAAACGTGCCATCCGCCCGAAGTGCGCAAAGCCCCACCTTTCCGGCGAGGACGCGTCCCTCCAACGTGATCGTGATGTTCCTATCGCCGATATCAGAAGCTCCCAATACTGGAAAAAGGAGTGAGTTTCCGTATTGTAGGGCTGGCGTCGAAACATGCAAAATCCCGCCGATGGAATCTGCTCTCCCGCCATGGACAACATGTTGACCAATGACCACATCGACGTTTTTATTACCTGACGGCATAAGTCCCTCTTGGAAAAACGGTTTTTTGCAACATCAGCGCTGAAATCGAATGACTGACCCTGCTCACTATAGCGGCTTTTATGAAGTGATCGATCTGATTAATATCAGGCCAGGCGGTCGCCCTTCGTCGCCGACATCTATGCCGATGTCGGGAAGCGACAGCGTGTGGGCTTGCAATTCCTCGCTCTCTGGATCAACCTGCCAGTCCACAACCGATTGCCTTCGGAACAAGAGGCGCTCGTGTAGAATGCAGCCGGACAATAAAAACAGCCAAACCTTGCCCATGGAAATCGATTTCAGCGCTTGGCGGAGGGCTATCCGCCAGGACACGCTCGGCCGGTACCATTACGAGATGGGGCGAGCGTTTGCGAAGCAAGGTGAAACCGATATGGCCGTTGCGGCCTTTCATCGGGCGCTTGAGGCGAAGCCGGATCTCGGTGTCGCTGCACTCGCCTTGGCCGATTGGCTGGAAAGGACAGGACGACAATCCGAGGGTGAAGCGGTGCGGCAACGGACTTTGGCAGTTGCTCCGGATTATGAAGTGAGGGGCTGGTTGGAACTGTCCGACGAGGCGCTCGACCAAAAAGATTGGGCGCTCGTCACCGAAAGGGCTCGGCGGGCATTGGAAGCGCCGCTGGGTGATACCCTTGCACGGCCACGCATGATCCTGGCGCGGGCCTTGCGCGCGGTGGGCCGGCACAGAGAGGCCATCCGGCTGGTCGAGGAGGCTGTAACGCTTGACGGTGAAGCGATATGTCAAAGCCTCGAAGCGCTGGTGGCAAGTTCCGGCGAGTGCCGTGTTCGGATGCACGATGATCGGGCATCGGTGGAAATCCTGCCGCAAAAGTGGTTCATCGCAGCCGTGGCCGATCTGGGACGACGGCCGGAACCGCCACACCCTCTGGCGGTCACAGTCCGAGTCCATGTTCTCGAAGGGACATTGGGGATGGGCGTGATGCCGCCCGACTTCAGTCAACTGATGCATCATACCCCGATTGAGCGTGGTGACGCACCTTCGGATGTTTTGATCCTCATTGACAAGCCGCTGGAGATCAATCAGCTGGTCCTTTACAATGCCGCACCCGACGGTACCAAAACGCACGCCGAGTTTTACAGCATCGACGTGCACTTGGCTGAGTAGATGAGGAACCGCTTCACTCTTGCCCCTAGGCGGCCTGGGGGCGTGAGCTGCTTGCTTGACGGTCAGCGGTTCGCCATCTGACCGTAAATCCAGCGGTAGGTTGGCTCTAGCCCCTGGCGCAGGCGAATCGACGGAGCCCAGTCCAGCAGTTCTGTGATGCGGGTGTTGTCGCTGTTGCGACCGCGCACGCCCTTGGGCGCGTCAAGTTTGTAGCGACGCTCCAGCTTGATGCCGGCGATGTCTTCAACGATGTCCACCAACTGGTTGATGGTGACCAGCTGATCGCTGCCCAGATTGATGGGCTCCAGGATGTCGCTCTTCAGGATATCCAACGTGCCCTTCAGGCAATCATCGATGTACATGAAGCTGCGGGTCTGCTCGCCGTCACCCCAGATTTCGATTTCATGCCGGCCGGTCAGCTTGGCTTCGATCACCTTACGGCAGATGGCCGCGGGTGCCTTTTCCCGGCCCCCATCGTAAGTGCCATGCGGACCATAGACATTGTGGTAACGGGCAACACGCGTCTCCAGCCCGTAATCCTCGCGGAAGTGACGGCACATGCGCTCGCTGAACAGCTTCTCCCAGCCATAGCCGTCCTCTGGCATGGCCGGATAGGCGTCGGCTTCCTTCAGCGGTAGCACCTCGGCGTTCGTCTGCTTGTCAGCCGCGTAGACGCAGGCGCTGGACGCGTAGAAGAAGCGCTTGCAGCCGAACTCCCTGGCGGCCATCAGCATCTGGGTGTTGATGAGCACCGAGAGCATGCACTCGGCTTTGTGCGTCTCGATAAAGCCCATCCCACCCATGTCGGCGGCGAGATTGATGATCGCGCCAGCCCCGCGGGCGGCGGTTCGACAGGCTTCCCGGTCGCGCAGATCGAGCACAAGATTCTCGACGTCGGAAAAGCGCTGGTACCACTCTTCTGCGGGCCGGATGTCGACCGAACGCAGCTTGGTAAACCCGCGCTCCCGCAGCCGTGCGATCATATGACCACCGATGAACCCCCCGCCACCGGTCACCAGAACGAGGTCGTTCCTGTCGAGGACATAGCCCATAATCAACACCTTTCGGAATGGTCTGAGACCGGCCTCAGCCAGCAAGTGCCTGTGCCAGCCCGGACGGCGCCGTGGAGGCGCCGTATCCCGGGTGCACCAGATCGGCGACGGCGCCGTAGCGCTCGCCGTCCAGCAGGCGCCAGCAATCCACGACGCCGATGCGGTCGCCGTTCGGGCGCGCGAAGGCGGTGACCGGCAGGGAGCGGTATTCCTCCCAGGCCGTTGTCAGCACCACGACATCGGCTGCCGCGACGCAGGCTTCCGCGCTCTCCGCTACGGTCACAGCGGGCAACACCGCGGCCACGGCGGCTCCCGCCATGGGATCGTGCGCGACGACCTCGTAACCGGCATCCAGGAGCGCCTTGGCCAGCATTACGCCCTGGCTTTCTTCAATGACGGCGGTGTCCGGTTTGTAGGACAAGCCCAGGATGCCGATCCGCGCCGGCTTAGCGGCTTGGCGCATGACGATTCCGGACAGGCGCTTGATCTGGTGGCGGTTGATGCGGTCCGTCGCCTCTGCGATGTCGGCCGGAGCGCCGACTTGCTTGGCCAAGGCTGTGAAAGCCACATTGTCGCGTGGGAAGCAAGGGCCGCCGTAGCCGGTGGCGCCGCGTAGGTACTTCGTACCGATACGGCTGTCCGAGCCGATCGCAGCGCTGACCACGTCCACGTCAGCATCCGGCAGGCGCTCGCAGATTTCAGCCAGCATGTTGGCGTAGGAAATCTTGGTCGTGACGAACGTGTTGACTGAGATCTTGCAAAGCTCAGCGTTGACGAAATTCATACGGCGCACCGGCGGCGCGTTCTCGCACGCCGAGTGGTGGATTGCTTCCAGAAGGTCTCCAGCGCGCGTGTCTGATTCGCCGATCAGGACGAAGTCCGGCCGCAGCATGTTGGCGATGACGCTGCCGAGTGCGATGAATTCCGGATTGTAGCAAAGACCCAGCGTATCGCCGAGCGTGCGCTTGGAACTCCGTTCGAGTGCCTCGCGGATCTCGCCACCGGTCGAGCCAGGCATGACGGTGCTGGTCACCACGACGAGATGGTAACCGTCCTTGCGCTGCAGCGCCCGGCCGATCTCCTCCACCGCCGACAGAACATACCTGTTCGTGAAGACGCCGCTTGCCGTGCTGGGCGTCGGGACGATGAGGAAGGTGATATCGCTCTCCAGCGTCGCCTCCTCGACGTCCATCGTCGCGCGCAACCGTCCGCCTGCGCGGTCGATGCACTCCTGAAGGCCGGGCTCGTCGACCGGTGCGCAGCCTTCATTGATGGCCGCGACGAACCGTTCGTTGAGATCGGCGCCGATGACGATGTGTCCTTTGTCCGCCAGAACCGCGGCCAGAGGAGCTCCGAGCTTTCCAAGACCGATAACGGAAATCTGCATGGCGTATGTCCACACGGGTTGTTCAATGGTAACGGTCGGCGACGCGGAGCGGACGTTCTCAGTTGCAGGAAGTATCCGCTGCCAATGGTTAAGAGGCGTGAATTTGCTTTTCGAAGCTACGCTGGGAGGCCTTCTGTCACTGCGTCATTTATTTTGAAGCCTCAGCAGTTAAAAGAAGATGCCATCCAAACTTCCTTTCAAGAAAGCGAAACAAGGAATTTGGCATCCACCGGAAATACCACTCACGGACATAACGGTATTCGACATAGTCGGGAATTCGGTACGAGAATATGTGATCAACTTCGGTCTGTGTAACTCGAAGTCCGGAATTCTCTAACAACTGCTGGCCTTCCTTGCAGTCATAGATGTAAGTAATAGGGCACCCGGTTTGCGCCTCTGAATGTGTGGCGACCAAATCAGCAAGCTTCCAGAATTTCCCCTTGCCATAAGTCAACAAAATCCACAAGACCTTCCAGGAATAGCGGTAGTAGACCATGATCTTCATTGTGCCGCCGGGCTTTACATACTTGCGGAGTTCAGCAATGGCCCGATCCGGGTGGGGGGTGTGGTGGACCACGCCGAACGAATAGACCAGATCATAAGGCTCCACCGGCACGATGCTGGACAGGTTCTCGCCGTTGGCGTTGTAGAAGGTGATGCGGTCTGCGACGCCCATCACTTCTGCACGCTTGCGCGCCAGCTCCAGCGATTTCATCGACAAATCAACGGCGGTGACATGCGCGCCCGCCCGCGCGAAGTTAATGGTGTCGGTTCCGAGCCCGCAACCGAGTTCCAGAACCCGCTTTCCTTTCCAGGAATTAAAGTCGGCGAAGCTTGGAATATGCGGCTCTACACGATATTTGCGGGCTTCCACTTCATCGAAATACACCCGGCTGCCGATTTCCTTCGTGGAATGGCGAAGATTGCAGGGGCGCGCGTCCCAGTAATCGCGAACGGTTTCGATGGGTTTTGATTCGAAGGCGCTCATATTATCTGCCTAAGTTTATCGCGCTTGCGAGGACGTGCGGTGCGTACGGCCTTGGACAATTCGCATAACCGTTTCGCCAATGCAACTAAAATATAATGGATGGATGAGTCAAGGTGTCCAGAACAACTGAGTGTCGTGTTTTTACCGACGCTTCACTCCGAGCAAGATCCAGCTTGGTCGAATCCAAAAAATGTCGGAGAACTCGGGTCGCCAACGCGCCCAATTCTTTATAATGGCTTCGGCCACTCCTAAGCCGGCTGGCGAAGACTCCAACGCTTCCGGGTTCGGGCAAAAGTCGTGCCAGATGCACAGCCCGCCCGGCCGCAGAAGGGGCAGAGATTTATCCGTGTCGTTGACGACGACGTTCACTTGGTGCCCACCGTCAATCAGGACCGAATCAAAAAACTCCGGTGGGTAGCCGGATGTGTCCCATTCGGTGCTGTCACACAACAGTTGGTGAACCCGGTTTTCCAGCCCTGCCGCCCGATAGCGCCAGCCGATGCGCTCGCCCCTGTCGGTCTGGACGTAAAGGGCTCCTGACGAGTTTGCGAAGGTTGGCGTGCTAGGCGGGAGTTCAGTACCCGCGGCGACGGGCTGCGCGTAGACCGCACTTCCGTCAGCCGTGCTTTCACCGTCAGGAAGATTGATCGTCCAGATCTCGGCACCGCAGGACTGCGCGCACAGAACCGCGCCGAACCCTTCCCAGGTGCCGAATTCCAGATGTCGGCGCGGGGCGTGCTGCGCATAAAGGTAAGAAAGAATTAGGGCGTCATCCCTCTCCATCCGCCATTGGGTCAGGGGATGTTCCAGGAGGCGTTCCGCCAAGGCGAACGGCTCCGCGAATCCCAGGTGGGCACCGAGTCTGTCCGCTTCGATAATCGGCAGGCGGTCGGATGCATCGAACGCTCGCCAGATCATGGCTCCCGCTTCGGCCGGCTCGGTTTGCTCGGTGTCTCCCAGCCCAAGGATGGCCGCAAGTTCGCTTAGCGGCACGTCCGTTGCGCCGGGGTCGGCGGCTGACGGCCCCAAGGCTGGCTCAGCCCATGCATCCTTGGCCTTGGCGCAACGAATGCCCCACAGTGTTGCGACGCTCGGCATCTTCCCGTTGTCGACTTTACGCAGGATCAGCGCCGCGCAGGACTGGGCCTCCTTGGCGAACACCAGAGCCTTGGTAGGGCCGGCGTCTGCAGTCACGAACGTTTCCGCCGAGGCAAAGGCACCAAGTCCAGGGGTGGCGGCGGCCAGCCCAACGCTGCCCTGTTCGACCGTGATGTCGATCTCGAAGAGCAGCGGGCCTGTGACCGGCGCGTCCGTCGGATCGGTCAGAGTAAGGGGAATTTCCAGGGCGTAAGCCCAAATTTGAGGCGGCGTCTCGACGCGAAGGGGAAACCCGACATCCTCGAAGCCGCTGGTCGGCACAACCTGGGCTCCATTATGGAGTTGGAATGTGGTTCCAGCGATGCCGAGAATGTCCCGACCGGCTTTCCAGCGCTTCTTGGGGTAGTACACGCTCACCATTCCTCCGTCGGGCTTCTCTTACTGGCGCTGTCGCTTTAATTCGCTCCGGCGCGGGTGGCGAGGCTATTTCCACCAGCTTTTGTGCTACATTGTTTCATTGGAATGGATAACAGGCGGTAAATGCCGCTTTTCCAGGGCAATCCGAACACCGCATCGACGAGGAGGAGCGAATCGCATCTGCCTTGCGGAAGAACCGGTGGAGAAGGAACCGGTGTTGGACGACAGCACCGGCCAGAGAACAGTGGGTCACGTCCCTGAACGTGGTGTAGAGAGCTGTGGGGAACCGGCCCGCCGAAGCGCCCCCCAGAGCTGGCGTAGGCGGGCCGGTTGTCCACAGCGGGGCGGTCATCGTGGGTCTCCGGTAGAGTCTGGTCACCACACCTCAACCCGACCGAAGGGTGACCACGATGACCGACGAGATGATGGCGCTTCGCGCGCTGCTGGAGAAGAGCCCTGACGCTGACGTCTTGCGCGAGATGATCGGCTTCGCAGCCGAGCGGCTGATGGAACTGGAGGTGCAAGGCCTGACCGGCGCCGCCCACGGTGAGCGCTCCGCCGAGCGGCTGGTTCAGCGCAACGGCTACCGCGAGCGTGATTGGGAGACCCGTGCCGGCACCGTCGAACTGCGCATGCCCAAGCTGCGCAAGGGCAGCTACGAACCCGCTGGAGCGGCTGAACGGCGAGATCAAGCGGCGCACCGAGGTGGTCGGCATCTTCCCCAACGAGGCGGCGATCACTCGGCTGATCGGTGCCATTCTGCTCGAACAGAACGATGAATGGGCGGTCCAGCGGGCGCGCTACATGACCCTGGAAACCATCGCCCCCTTGCGCGATGATCTCGCCCTCACGTTGCCCGCTACGGCCGCGTGACTGTCCCGGCCAGACCTGCCGGAGACCAGATGAGCGCCCCGGCTCCCACACCATGCCTCGGGACACGACCGGACAACGCTCTTGCCGGGGGCCTGAACGTCCGATCTGAAGCGGTAGCGCTTACCCTGGACGATATCCACAATTGCACCCTCGGCCTCGTCCGGAAATCAGGCGGTAAGTCTGCTACTGCCCGTGAAACCTCCGCCGCGATCTTCAGAGCCATTGTCCACATTGTTCAAAGAGTATGAATCGGAGCGCGCCGCCCGCCCGCTGGATCGAGTGGATCTCTATCTTGTACGGTCCGTGGGCAGGACGTACAACAGCGGCACCACGCTCCCTTCAAGCTTTCCGGAGCGTTCGGCCCGCAATCGGTCGGACTTCGCGCTCCGCGTTTCCCAAATCCCGCGGCCCCGCCCGCTCCAGGCAGGATAGCCACATGTCGGACCTTCCCCCCCTCAGCTCTGCACAGCGTCACCGCTACAAGGAGGCCGATGTGATCTTCGTGGCGCAGGACGGCTTCGCCCTCGCCCCGGCACGGGTGCGTTGCTACAGCTTCGCAAAGCTTCTCCGGCAAAAGGGTATAGCGGCGGAGGTTCTGTCTTTCGTCGACCATCTCGGTGCGAAGTTTGGGGGCGGTCCGGTCGCACAGATCCCCGAGGAAGAGAAGCTTCGCCTCAACCTCCAGGCCTTCGATATCCTGGCTGAAAATCCCCATGCGGTCCTGTACGTGCAGAAGGCCGGCTATCACGTGCTGTCTTGCTGTATGGCGGCCGCGCGTCATGGCAACAAAATCATCTTTGACTACGACGACTATGACGTCGACACGTCGCCCTACTGGCGTCTCGAGCCATGGTTTCCTTCCCTGCGGCCCGACGTCCTGTTGTCGTCGATGACCGCGCGCGCGGATGCCTGCGTGGTATCCAGCACCAAGTTGCTTGAGCTTGTCGGGCGTAACCGGCCGAACACTCATCTCGTCCATACCGTTGCCGACCTTGAGGATTTCAACCCCTCCCACAGGCACCTGCCGCGCCAGCGTTTTGGGGACAGGGTCAACATCCTCTGGTGTGGGGATGTCTGGGGCTCGTTGGTGCTGCGGGACATTTTTTTCGCCATTGATGCCTTCGCGCTGATCCCACCGGATGTCCGTGCGGGCGCTTGCTTCCACCTGATCGGATTCGGCCGGGCTTGGCCGGAACTCAAGCGGCGCGTGGCGCAACGTTATCCGGACATCGACAACATCGTCTTTCACGAACGTATCGCGCCGGAACGGTTCAGCGAGGTTCTTGCGGAGATGGACATCGGCGTTCTGCCTTATGCGGACACTATGTTCAACGCCTGCAAGAGCCCAACGAAGATGTTTGAATATCTGTTGGCGAAAGTGGCCGTGTGCGCCACACCGGTGGGCGAAGTGGTTCACTGCCTTGAGGACGGCGTTTCCGTGCTGCTGGCAGACCATTTGGAAGGTTTCTCAGTGAATCTTGGGCGGCTGATCGCTGATCACGGCCTGCGCACACGAGTCATCGAGGCCGCTTACGAGCGCGGCGTGCGCGATTTATCCCTGCAAGGCATCGGTGATCGTCTGGTCGGCATCGTCCGGCCGCTGATGCAGGCGGACGCGGCATCCGCCGGGCCGAGCGTTGAGGACCATCTCGCGCAGGCGCTCGGCCGAGCGCAGGAGATGAGCCCGCGAGAAGTTGCCATTGCCCGCGGTGACCTGAGAATCGTCCTGCGGGCAGGTGATCTTGCTGAGATCGATCCGATGCGCTGGACAGCCCCGTTGATCGCGCTGCTCAACTGGCCGGGCGTGGAGCGCGCCGAGGCGATCACCGCGCAACGGCTCGGCCAGATCAAGAAAGTGGCGGCCCGGTCGCGTAATGCTGTGCGCGTACGAGCCGAGAGCAATCTGCCGTTGACCGAGCGGCCCGCCGGCCCGCCGGCCCTCAGCAAGGTCACGGCATCCGAGGACTGGGAGTCACCTCCCTGGTTCGCGTGGGTGGACCGCTACAAGGTTGGCTGCTCCACCTTTCCGCGCTACCTCGACGACGAGACGACCGACGCACCCCGGGTCAATGCCTTGGACCGCCTCGACCTTGTCTACAACTTTTACAAGCGCAGCTGTGGGGCGTGGTCGAGGGGGCAGACCGTTTACGCTCTGGACCGGCTTGGATTGTTGACCCGCGTGCAGGATGCAGCGGTCATTGCTTCAAACCCCGACGGCATGCCCGCGTTCCTGTCGAACATTGTCCATCACGTCGATGCCATCAACATCGGCACCGAAGCGTCTGAGCATGCGCGTCGGGTCGCACGTGGCGAAACGGATCGCTGGCGGCTGGTTTCACGCCCTTGCGATGCCGAGCGGCTTGCCGTTCATCACCTTGGCCGGTTGGACGGCGCAGATCTGGCGGGAAAGCGTTGGGATATCGTCGTGGTCCCGGATGGGGCCGTGTTCCTCCACGGTTTCGTAGCGACGATGGCCTGGATCGACGCGCGGCTGCGAGACGAGGGATGCCTTGTCCTGACAATGGATGTCCTGCTGAACGGCGCCTGTGGAAGCCTTTGCGGCCCGACGGGCATTCCTGCCCGTCTCGCTACACCTGAGGGGTTGAACCGCCTGTTTGAAGAACTGACCGGACTTCGGGTGGAAGGAGCGTTCGACGGTTCGGTCAGCGATGCCACGTTGGATCGGGTGGCCCGTACCGATGGGCCCGGGACCCCCCACTTCGTCAGACAGACCGGCGCCACATTTCACATGCCGGCGGTCTGGACGCTGCGCAAGCGGACCTTCACACCGATGGACAGTTGGAGCGAACTGGCGGCAGAGGTCGGGGCAGTTTGACTACCCTTTGGCTCAGCCGCCCGTGGGCTGGTCACCGCGTTGGCGGCGGGTCCGGACCAGAGCATCAACCTTTTCCCGGAAATGGCTGGTGGCGACAAGCGGCTTCTGCACGCAGTTGCGGCAAAGCGCGCCAAGGTTGCCGGTCAGCAGTTCCCGTCGCAGATCCTGGATCGGTTCGGCGTTGAAGATTGCGTCCATATCCGTCCCGACGAGGGCATAGTTGGGGCGGAACATCGGAGCGCCATAACAGCAGGAGAACACCGTGCCGTCATAAGTGAAGACGATGTGCGACCAGGGCTCCAGGCACAGGCGCGTTTTGCCTGGAGGCCACCCATCTGCCGAAATTTTCCCTTGGGTCGACGTGTCCGGAGTGTCGACGGGCGTGGCCAGTTCTTCGGAAGCATCGGGCTGGAGCAGGCAGGCGGCTAGGCAGTCCGAAACCTCATCGTCCACCTCGACGCTGATGTCAGCGTCGATGCCGATTTCGAAGGCGCGTTCGAAGGCTGCCGCAACCGCAAGAGCCTGGTTCCGGTTCAGTCCGGTGATTCCGGACAGGGTCGGGTCGAAGGTTTTTCCGTTTAACGCAATGTATCGGACGCTCCTGATGCCGAGCGCCGCGGCCATTGCGGCAACGCGGTCTACCTGCGCAACGCTCTTGTTCGTGACGACAGCCTGTATGTTGAAATTGGGTGGCTCGCGTCCTTCAGCCATGGCCGCTGCCTGGATCTGGGCAATATTGAACACGACCTTTGACAGGCTAGCGCCGACACGGACCGATTTGAGGACTTGGCTGTCAACGCTGTCGAGGCTGACGTTGATATGAAAGAATCGGGAGAGCGTTTCGGCCTCGTCCCAGCGCAGTTCCCGTGCAAGATTGGTGGTTATCCGCATCTGGCCGCCGATGGCTATGAAGCGCTCTGCCTGCTGCTGCCAAGCTTTTAGAATCGTTGTCTCGCCCGCCCCGCCGCCCAACTCTATGGATACTCCGGGATAGGCTTTCAGCGATGCGTGGACCTGATCGACAAGCCACGTTGCCGTTTCGCTCCAGTCTTTCCGCGACGTGTTGTGATGGGGGCAATAGCCGCAGCGCAAATTGCATCGTTCCGTCAGCGGAAGATCCACATAGCAGTCGCTATTGAACGAGATGGTCGACAATTCTGCCAAGGCGTCGGCCGAATCGATGGAGGGAGCTTGGAGTGCTCCGGCGTTGCAAGGGATGGGAGAAGGAGTTTCCATTCCGCAGGCTGCCGTGGTGGGAGACAACTTGGCCCGGAACTGATTCAGATTGCGCCATGATAAGGGCGCATAAACCAGAATGTTGTAATTGATATTACCATAAGAGCGTATAGTTGCTTCAATCTCCCGACAGTATTGAGATGTGATTAGGACTGCGCTGTCGGGAGGTGTTTCAGAAAAAAATTCCTTTGCAGTGAAAATTGGCAAGCCATTGAGAGTTCCTTTTCGGAACGAATCGATGAATCCAGAAACAGATATTCCAAAAAAATGTTCTATCATATGATGTGCTTGAACTCCGCAGTCGCCGGAACCAAACAGATAAACACGGCGACCTCTTAACGATTCGATAGTATTTATGATTTTCTTCATAATATTCGATCCTATTTCAGATTTTTGCAATGCAATTTAGTTCGTTATATTCATGTTATGTCATAATAGAAAGGTATCCCCCTGATTATGTAGAAGTGATCGCGCTTGAATGACAATCGGATAATCTTCGCCTCGGAGGAACTTTCTTGCGATCGTGTTTGGTCAAATGCAGAATGCACCAAACCTCTCACCGCTTTTGGCAGATGGTTGCAGGTGATGATTTCCAAAACACCTGGATCCTTTTCTGACAAGGGCCGCAGAATGCCGTCGAACTCGTCATAAAACGGCAGCGCATCCTGGCTGATCTCGTTGGGCTTCAGCCTGTGCGCTATGGACATGTTCGATGCTGATTGTGATGTTATCGACGGTTGATTTTGTGTGGGTTGACGTGTTGGAAAGGGGATAAGCTCGAGAAGGCAAGGATGGATTGTATCACAAACGTGCTGACGGGTGCGGAAATGTCGCTTTATTCCTCAAAAAAGCCTGCATAGGTGGTCTTAATGGATTGTGACAAGTGATAGCTCAGATAATCGGAAGCCGGTCTTCGGAAAAGTGATAAGCGCATCATAAAAAACAACTCAAGCGAGATATCGGTTGAGGCCAGTCACTTAGCGGCTCCCCCCGCACGGGCGGAGCGTGTATAAGAACAGCCCTTTCCGTCCCGTTTCCCATCATTCCCATTGTTCGTCTTCCAAGGAAGCCACGCCATCATGCTTCACTCCCGCCGCATCTCGGTGATCGGACTCGGCTATGTCGGCTTGCCAGTGGCCGTCGCGTTCGGGCGGGCAGGTGTGCCCGTCGTGGCCTTCGACATCGATGCGCGCCGCATCAAGGCTCTGCGGGACGGGCACGACCACACGGGCGAGGTGGCGGACATGGATCTGGCTGCGGCCAAACTGCACCTGACCGACGACCCGGCGGATCTTGCAAAGGCCGACTTCCATATCGTCACGGTGCCTACCCCGATCGACGACGCCCGGCGTCCAGACCTGCGCCCGCTGCTGGCCGCTAGCCGCACCGTCGGGCGGCATCTGAAGCGCGGCGACGTGGTGGTCTACGAATCAACCGTCTATCCCGGCGCCACGGAGATGGATTGCGTACCGGTGCTGGAGGCCGAGTCCGGCCTGAACTATGGACGGGACTTCACTGTCGGCTATTCGCCGGAGCGCATCAACCCCGGCGACAAGGAGCACCGGTTCGAGACGATCACCAAGGTCGTCTCCGGCTCCAACTCGGCGACGCGGGAACTCGTCGCAGCGGTCTACGGTAGCGTGGTGAAGGCCGGCGTGCATGAGGCCGCCTCCATCGCCGTGGCGGAGGCCGCCAAGGTGATCGAGAACACCCAGCGCGACGTCAACATCGCCCTGATGAACGAACTGGCGGTGATCTTCCACCGCATGGGCATCGACACCCGCGACGTGTTGGCCGCCGCCGGCACCAAGTGGAACTTTCTGAAGTTCCACCCGGGGCTGGTCGGGGGGCACTGCATCGGCGTGGACCCCTATTACCTGACCCACCGGGCGGAGCAGTTGGGCCACAACCCGGAGGTCATCCTGGCGGGCCGGCGCATCAACGACACCATGGGCCAGTATGTGGCGCAGGAGACGGTGAAGCGGCTTCTGCGCCGGAGCGCCGGGTCGGCCAGCCCGCTGCGGGTGACGGTGCTGGGCCTGACCTTCAAGGAGGACGTGCCCGACATCCGCAACACCCGCGTGGTGGACATCGTAGCCGAGTTGGCGAGCTTCGGGGTGGAGGTTGCGCTTCACGACCCGCTGGCTTCCGCGGAAGAGGTGACCCACGAGTACGGCCTGACCCTGACCGCGCGGGACGCCCTGCTGCCCGCCGACGCGGTGGTGCTGGCCGTTCCCCACGCTGTCTACCGGGCGGAGGGCTGGGAACTGGTGACCGGCCTGCTGAAGGACCGCCGGGGCCTCGTCATGGACGTGAAGGGCCTGCTCGACCGCAGCAGCGTGCCGGACGGCGTGGATCTTTGGCGGCTGTAACCGCGGCCCCGCATGGAATCTCGACTGAAAAAGCCCCGAACCGCGCGAACAGTCCGGGGCTTTTCGATTCCAGCCAATGGCGGCGGTCAGAACGCCTTCAGCTTCTTCCAGGCGAACAGCACCATGCGCAGCAGCAGCCAGCCGTGGCTGAAGCGGCTGATCTGCGTCTCGCCGTAGCTGCGGTCCGCGTAGCGGATCGGCACCTCGACGATCTCCAGGTTCAGCTTTGACGCGCCGAAGATCAGGTCGAAGTCGCCGAACGGGTCGAAGTCGCCGAAGTAGTGGCGGTTCGCCACGATCTGGTCGTAGTCGCTCTTCCACAGCACCTTCGTGCCGCACAGCGTGTCGGTAAAGCGCGTGTTCAGCAGGAAGGAGAAGATGCGGGCGAAGGCACGGTTGGCGATCCAGTTCAGGAAGCGCATGGCTTGGTCGTCCATCGGGTAGACCAGACGCGTGCCGTTGATGAACTCGCCCTGGCCGGACGCGATGGCGCGGTAGAATTTCGGCAGGCTCTCCGGCGGCACGGTCAGGTCGGCGTCGAGGATGATGAGGATGTCGCCCCGCGCCGCGTTGAAGCCGGCGCGCACCGCGTCGCCCTTGCCCTTGCCGGGCTGCTTCATGACCTTGATGTCCCAGTCCGGATAGGCGGCCTGGACGCGCAGGCATTCCTCGTAGGTGTTGTCCTTGCTGTTGCCCTCGACGTAGATGACCTCCAGATCCGGGCAGAAGCGCGGCAGGCGGCGGATGGCGTTCTCGATGTTGCCGCGCTCGTTCCGGCAGGGGACTAGCACCGTGCAGGACGGTTGCTTCTCCGGCACCTGTGGTGCGGGGCGGGCCACCACGTAGTTGCGCAGGCACAGCTTCCGGACGCCGGGCAGCGGGGCGACGCTGCGGTTGATCAGCGTGCCGAGGCCGAGCAGGCGGCGCGGCACGAGTTGGCGCCATTCCCGCTTTACCGGCTGCCAGCCAGCCAGCGTCAGAAGCCCAGCGATGTCGGCGCTGGACAGCCAGTTGAGCTGGCCCTGCGGCATCTTCAACCCGAGCTTTTCGGCAAGGCCCAGCACCGGCTCCCACAGGCGGGAATGGTAGCTGACGATGATGCGGGTGCGCGGTGTCGCGAAGCGGTGCAGGTGGCGCAGCGTCTCCTCGATGTCGTCGAGGAAGCCGATGGTGTCGGACAGCAGGATCACGTCGAAGGTGCCGGTGACCGCCGCCAGGACCGCCGGGTCCTCGGCGTTGCCAGTGTGGAACTCCAGCCCCGGATGGCGCTGCCGCGCCCGCTCGACCATCGCCGGGCTGAGATCGATGCCCACGCCACGGGACGGTTGCAGGAAAGCCAGAGTGTCGCCCGTGCCGCAGCCGACCTCCAGCACCGAGGCGTTCTCCGGCACGAGGAAGCGCAGATAGGCGCGGTCGGCCTCGTGGAAGGCGCTGTTCCGCTCGACCCAGCGATCGCGCTCCGCCGCCAGCCGGTCGAACAGCTCTCTCACCCCCTGCTGACGGGGCGACAGGGTGCGCGTTTCGCCGGCGGCGGGGGCGCCTGCCACGGTTTCCTCAAGGGCTTCAACGGTCAT